>NZ_JBDNTS010000008.1:0-98477 GCF_047719775.1 Liquorilactobacillus sp. | reverse complement strand
GAAGAAATTAGTTTTTTGATATTTTATGTGGCTTTAGATCTAATAAAAGAAATTGTATTATAGAGTATATATTTAGTGAACCATGTGTTTTCGAACCAATAGTCTTTAATAATAATAATTTCTTGATTATAATGAATATGTTTACACGTTTTTGTAGAAAATATTTTGTATTAATGATTGGAAATTCTATACAATCTTTGGAGGGAGAAGTACAAAATGAATTTAAAAGAAAAGTTTGCTTATATGGCTACTGGAAGACCATATAATGATCTAGATCCATTGCTAATAAAGGCTCGAGAACAATCACAGTACATGACTAATAAAATTAATCATGAAGGAGATCCTCAAAAAAAGGAGTCTTTAATTTACAAATTATTTGGCAGTGCAAAAACATCTCCAGTAGTTAGTCCTAATTTTCGTTGTGAATTTGGATGTAATATTCACATAGGTGAGTACTTTTATGCCAATTATGATTGCACCATTTTAGATGGAGCAAAAGTTACAATAGGTGATCGGGTTCTTTTTGGACCGAAAGTAGGTCTTTATACTGCCAATCATTTATTTAATGCTCAAGAACGTGAAGCGGGTGGCTGTATTGCTAGGCCTATCACGATAGGAAATCGTTGCTGGTTGGCAGCTAATGTAACTGTTCTTCCCGGTGTTACAATTGGCAATGATACTATCATTGGTGCTGGCAGTGTCGTTACCCATAATATACCTAATAATGTAATTGCTGTTGGTAATCCTTGCAAGGTGCTAAGAAAGATAACAGATCAAGACAAAACTAATTTTAAAGGTCAGTTTTAATTTAAGATTGCGAGGAATTGATTATGGGAATTCAAAAAGAGCGTATGATTAACCAAGAATTATATTTAGCAGATGATGATGAGCTAAAAAAAGCTAGAAAAAAGGCCAAAGTTCTTATTAGAAAGTTCAATTCAGCCGATGAAGAGCATAAAAAGTATCGTTTACAATTAATCAAAGAACTTTTTAAGAATACAGGGAAAAATTACTATATTGAGCCCCCATTTCGGGTAGACTATGGTTTCAATATGTCAATTGGAGAAAATTTTTATGCTAATTATGATTGTATCTTTCTAGATATTGCTCCCATCAAGATTGGAGATAATGTTCTTTTGGGTCCAAGAGTTGGCTTGTATACTGCGGGGCACCCCGTTGACTCAGTAATCAGAAACCAAGGCTTTGAATATGGAAAATCAATTTCAATTGGCAATAATGTTTGGATAGGCGGTAATGCCATTATAAATCCAGGTGTTAGCATTGGAAATAATGTGATTATTGGATCAGGAAGTATCGTTACAAAAAACATTCCAAATAATGTCATTGCGGTTGGGAACCCGTGTCATGTACTTCGAAAAATAACAGTTGAGGATAAGAAATATTGGGAACACACAAGGAATAGATATCTTTCGGATGTAGAATAAATATAGGGTATTGTGGGAGTGTGCCATAAGTCGGGAAAATTTGAGTACTGAATCAAAATTTAACTTTTGACCCACCCCCTACTCTTTTGTTAATTATCACCAGGCGTTATTTCACGAGAATCAATAGCATGACTGTTTAAAAACCAATATCTATGGTAATCACCAACAAGTGAAGTAAATGGTATTGGTTCCCGTCCATTCTCTCTAACTTTTTCAATTAGGTAGTTACGCAAGATCCACGGATCGCTTATTGAATTTTGAGTTAGCGTCAATAAATGTTCTAACTTAGTGGAGCTAATATTTAGATCGGTAGAGATTTGTTGTTTTGTTAACCCACTGCGATTAAAATTTTCTTGTAATTCGTTGATTGTATTGATAATTTGTTGAGGACTTAGTGACATTTTACTTACTCCTTTTTGTAAATTGTTTCTTAAAAAATAATTTGTTTAGTAGCATTATTTTAAATAAAAGATAGTTATTTTAATATTGGCAATGAAGCATACATTAATTTTACCATAATTGAGAGTGAAATCAGTTTTACCTTATGACTAACGGTTCTGTAGTTTAATTTAATAGCTATTATAGAAGACAATCAGGTGGGATGAAAGGAAGTTAAATGGCACATATTATTCGTGAACTTTCGATAAAATTATAAGCACTTATTGCTTATAAATATAAATGAAGAACATAAATTTCATAAAAATTGTTTCAAACAAATATGCTTTGAGATAACTCTCAAGGGGGATTGATTTTATTAGCAATTGTTTACTATAATAATGATGTATTATCTCTAAAGGAGAAAGGGGAAGATTTTTAATGTCATATCGTGTAGTTAGCCCATATAATGGGAAACTGATCAAAGAATTTCCTGCAGCAACAGATGCAGAAGTTGAACAAACTTTAACAAATGCAAATAACTTTTATCAACAAGCTAAGGGGCAGTCAATTGAACAACGAGCAGAGCAATTATCTGCTTTAGCCGATGAATTTACTAAAAGAACTGATTATTATGCTAAATTTTTAACCACTAACATGGGTAAATTGATTAGCGAAGCCCGGGGGGAAGTAAAAAAGACAGTTGCCTTTGCGCGCTATTATGTTGATAAGGGTGCAGCAGCTTTGGAAGATCAAGATTATACTGCCATGGCTGGCGGTCGCAAAGCCCATCTTGAATTCAGTTCGATTGGTGCGATTGTTGCCGTTGAGCCTTGGAATTTTCCATATACTCAAGTTATGCGTGTCTTTGCACCCAATTTTATTCTTGGCAATCCAGTAATTCTTAAGCATGCTAGTATTGTTCCAGAATGTGCCCAGGCATTTGATGAGGCTTGCCAAGCTGCGGGCCTGCCAACAGGGGCTTTTAAAAATTTATTTGTGACTTATGATCAGGTCAATCAGATGATCAGTGATCCACGGGTCCAAGGTGTGGCTTTGACTGGTTCGGGAAAAGCGGGCAAGTTGATAGCGGCTGAAGCTGGGCATAATTTGAAAAAATCAACAATGGAACTCGGTGGCACAGATGTGTGCATTGTTTTAAATGATGCTGATTTGAAAAAGGCTGTCGCTGGTGCTGTCAGTGGACGTTTACGTAATTCTGGGCAGGCTTGTACATCAGCTAAACGTTACCTAGTCCAAAGTGGAATCTACGATGAATTTTTAACAGCTATCAAGAAGGAATTTGCCAAGTATCAGCTTGGTGATCCTTTGAATGAAAAAACAACGTTTGCTCCATTATCTTCAAAAAGTGCTCAGCAGCATCTGCAAGAACAGGTCAAGGCAGTTTTAGCTGGTGGCGCTAAAGTTTTGTGGGGTGACCCAACGCCAGTTGAGGGTCCAGGGGCATTCTTTAATCCTTTGATTATTAGCGGAATGACATATGACAATCCAATGTATGATCACGAGTTATTTGGACCAGTTGCTCAACTTTACAGAGTTGACGATGAAAAGCAAATCGTTGAGCTGGCAAACCATTCGAATTATGGTCTGGGTGGTGCGATTTATTCTGAAGATCTAAATAATGCTCGTAAATTAGCTTCAAAAATCGAAACGGGCCAAATTGCTGTTAATCAACCCTTATCTTCATTGCCAGAATTACCATTTGGTGGCATTAAAAAGTCTGGTTATGGTCGCGAGCTAAGCAACCTAGGAATCAGAGAATTTGCTAATACTAAAACAGTTTTAGGATGATGATTTAATAGATTCAATATTTTGCGAAATTATGCCACAGTTTCTCTTTTCTATACACCATTGCTAGTTAACGTAAAACTAATAACAAGAAGTAATAAATAGCGGAGGTAGGTCAAAAGTTAATTTTGACTCATCTCCGCTATTTATTAGGAATAATCTTGACTTATGTCACACTTTTGTTTTTATTGAAAAAATTTTAAAATTTGTAATGTTATGATATTAGGGAAGCTCTAAAATCATACTTTCCCATGGTCTTAAAATACCTGCTGCATTAGTTCGATCTAGATAATTAGCGAGAATTATCTGAGAGTCTTTCTCTGTTTCTTGTGGTAAGTAATCATGTATTTTTAACTGCTTATCACTAAGATTAGCAATAATCAGCCAAGACTTTTCAGCTAATGTTCGTTTGTATGCAAAGACATTTGAATCCTCTGGATAAAGCAATTCGTAAGCACCTTCTGTTAAAATATCATCTTCATGGCGAATTTTGATCAAAGCTTGATAGTATTTAAATACAGAATTTTCTTTTGTTTGGTCATCTGCTACATTAACTTCTTCATAATCGGGATTAACCTTAAACCAAGGTGTCCCATTGGTAAAGCCTGCATTCTTAGCATTACTCCACTGCATAGGTGTGCGTGCATGATCACGACTTATTTTATGGGCTGCTTTGAGAAAGTCGGCCTTTGAGATTGTCTTTTGTTCCAAAACAAGTTCACGATAATTATCTGTAAGTTCAATGTCTTCATAGTCTTCAATTCCAAAATTAGAATTTGTCATGCCTATTTCTTCACCCTGATAAACAAATGGTGTGCCTTGAAGTCCATGTAGTATTGTTGCGAAAGCTGTAGCACTTTCATAACGATATTGCTTGTCATTTCCCCAACGTGAAGTAGTTCGCGCCCGATCATGATTTTCAAAGTACAGTGCATTCCATCCATGATTTCTCAAATTCAGCTGCCAAGAAGACAAGATCCTTTTTAGCTTTACCAAATCCATTTGTTGAAGATCCCACCGACCATTCATCCCGTTTTTTGCACGATCAACATGCATATGTTCAAAAGTAAAAATCATATCCAATTCTTCACGATCGGGATCAACTAGTAATTGTGCATCCTCACTAGTTGAATCAGGTGATTCACCCACACTCATTATTGAAAATGGCTTCAGAACTTCTTGATTCATTTCATGGATAAATTCGTGCATTCGTGGACCATTATTTTGGTTTCCAACGACAAACGGTTTTTTATGTGGATTAGGATTGTTTGGGAAGTTCTGATCTTTAGAAATAGATGTTACTACATCCATCCGCCAGCCATCAACACCTTTTGCTTTCCAAAAACGCATCATATCATAAATATACTGCCGCACTCGTGGGTTTTCCCAATTCAAGTCAGGTTGTTGCTTTGCATAGTAGTGTAGATAGTATTGCTTGCGACTTTGATCCCATTCCCACGCAGAGCCGCCAAAGTTCGACCCCCAGTTATTAGGCTCACTGCCATCGTCTTTAGCATCGTGCCAGATATAAAAATCACTAAAAAAGTTGTCCTTAGATTTCCGGCTTTCTTTGAACCAGATACTTTGTTCTGAGGTATGATTAGCAACCATGTCCATAATAATTTTTATTCCATGCTTATGTGCTTTATTAATTAAGTGATAGATATCTTGATTTTCGCCAAACATTGGATCGATCTTACGATAATCTGTAATATCATAACCATTATCAACTTGTGGAGATAAGTAAACTGGACTAATCCAAATCCCATCAACACCTAATTCTACAAGATAATCTAATTTTTCTTCAATTCCTTTAATGTCACCTATCCCATCGCCATTAGTGTCTAGAAAGCTCTTGGGATAAACTTGGTAAATAATTGCGTTTTTCCACCAATCTTTTCTCAATTATTATGCACCTCCTAAGCAATTCCTAGCAATGATACAACTATTCCTAAAATTATTATTCCGAAAATCAAATAGTTAATTGAAACATTCTTCTTCTTTAATAAGTAAAAACATAATAGAGTAATCACCAACGGAATTACACCTTTGAAAATCTGGTCCAACATCACTTGTGTCTTTAAAACCGTCTTTCCAGCCATCATCATATTCCATTTTACGCTAAACAGTACCATTTTATCCGTCATGGCTCCAACCATGATTAGTCCTACAATACTTGCAGCTTTAGTCAAAATATTAATAAGTCCATTTTCATAAAGCTTTGAAATATATGTTGAGCCCAGTGTGTAACCCAGCTTCCCACCATACCAACGAACAGCCTGTACTGGTATATTAAAAATCAGCAAGAAAATAATTGGTGCAAGAAAATTACCTGATTTTGCCAAACCAATAGCAACACCAGCAGCAATTGCTTTTAATACACCCCAGAATACTGAATCACCAATTCCAGCTAATGGACCCATCAAACTAGTTTTTATTGCGTTAATAGAATCAGCATTAAAATCTTTCTTGGTTGCATTTTCTTTTTCCATTGATGCAGTAATTCCCATGATAAACGGACTCATAGCCAAATTAGTGTTGAAATACGACATTTGCCGCACCATAGCTTCTTTTTTATTTTCTGGATCTTTATAAAAATGATTAATAAACGGAAGCATTGCATATTCAAAACCTGAAGCACCTTGTTTTGCTGGTGTTACAGATGAATACAACATAAAGGAACGCCAGTACATTTGACGTAATAATTTTTGCTCATCTTTATTTAAAGTAGTATTTGCCATCTTTTTTCCCTCCATTACTCAAAAAAGTCATCATCTTCTACATTGGTTGCTTCACCAGCTACACTTGTACTGCGGACATTTGCGGCTAATGTTTTTTGCTCGGATATTTTTTTATTCATTTTATGCATCTCAAAATCACGCTGCCCAGTTACAACTCCAATTACAATTGCCATAACGGCTACTGCTATCAATGGAACATTGAAGTATGCAACTATTAGAAAACCTAAGAAGTAATATACTGAAATGTTATTCTGCCATAAAATTTTCATTAGCATAGCCATCCCGACAGCAGGCAAAAGATTTCCGGCAACCGTAAGGCCGTTGACAATTGTTTTCGGAATCATATTTAAAATTTCCTGTGTGGCCGTTGACCCAAAAAGAATAGCGAAAAATGGAATTAAAGAATAGATAAACCACTGTGATGCCCATAGTCCATAATGGAGTACAACTATTTGTTTTTGGTTACCTTGCTTAGCCAATGTATCAAATCTGCTGGCAAAAGGACCAACAAATAGCACATAAATTAACGTCTTAATCTGTAATCCTATAATTCCAATTGGAATTGCGATAGGCAAGGCAACACCTAATCCTCCGTGAAGATTAATTGCAAAAGCCACTGCTAGGGCGCTTGCTAACCCTGGCTCGGCTGAACTTGCACCTCCAATGTTAACAACACCCATAAAAATTGTTTCAAGTGCTGCACCCAATAATAAACCTGTCTGTAAGTCGCCCAATGCTAAGCCAACAAGAGGGCCAATCACAATTGGTCTACCTAACTGGGTGAAACCTAACAATTCTTGACCACCAACTGTTAACCATACTATCAAAGCAACCACTATAGCTTGATACAACATATTTGCTTCCTCCTTACAAATTCAATTTTTTCAAAACATTACTTGCTAATTCCTTTTTATCATCTGGTAAATTTTGAAGTGCAGCATTTGGATAAATTTCTACTAATTCCTTAAGACTTTCTATTTCTTGATCTGTTAGCATCACAAATTGAGTCAATGTTTTTTTATCTCCGTGCACTGATTTACCAACATTCCCAATATTGACATAATTAATATCCGCTATATTTTCAGCTAATGTTTTTGCATCCGCAATTGTTCTAACCAAAACCAGTAATTTCATTTTTTGGGCCCGGGGATCATTCAGTAAGTTAATTGCTCCATCCACTGTTTTGATAATAACCTTAATTCCTGTAGGAACAGCCATCTCAAGGGCCATTTTTTGCGTCTCATTTCCAGCAGTTTCGTCATTAGCGACCACAATACCATCTAAGTCAAGTGCTCTTGACCAGACCATCGCAATTTGTCCATGAATAAGTCTCTCATCTACTCGTAAAGCTTGAATCATATTAATCTCTCCTTTAGTTTTTTTCTGTTTGCTTACCTAGTCGAAAAAGTCTTGGTCATTTTCACTAAAATCTGATTGTAACTGCACCAGTTTTAAGTTGTCTTTTCCTTTTTTAATTACACTTTCAATAAAACTTTGTGTAATTTTTTCTTGTGAAAGTACTGTTTCTAAAATAACAGGCAAATTAAATCCGGCAATAATAAAGATATTTTTGTGTTCACTAGCCATAACACTGACCTTTTGATTGACACTGCCACCATATAAGTCAGTAAAAATCACTGCGCTATCTTCAATGTTTAGTTTATCGAAAAAATTATATAATTCATCACCCAATTCTTTTGTTTCATCTGTATATGCAGAAACATAACTGATGGGTTGTCCTTGACCAGCAAAAAGTTCAATCGTACTTTGAATTCCCTTTGCCAATTCGCCATGTGTTGCAATCAAATACTTGTTCATAAAAACCATTCCTTTCTATTCTTCCTTCTCACACTTAATACTTAGCAATTTCCGTGCCAACTTTTGCAAAAGGCTACACTCTAGGTGTTCTAAGAATAAAAAAAAAGTAAATGCTCTTTTTTAAGCACTTACTTAAACACATTAGTCAACCACAAGTGGTCGTAATAACTCATACATTAACGATATTTCATAATCATTTACTGTAATATTGTATTTTGTTTCAACATCATGAAAAATATTCTTTGAAACTGAATAAAACTCTAATTGTGTTTCTGACATCTGTTCACGGATAGTGTGACCTTTGTTATTAGAATTACTTGAAACCAATGTTCTTTCCAACATTAAAGAAATATGCATATACAAATTCAGCTTTATTTTCCCACTTAAGCTTAAATGATAGTATTTTTCATATTTACTAGTAATTTTTTGAACTTCCTTTATCACAACTTCTGGATTTAAAAACTCTAATCGATCCCCGATTCCTTCAATTGTGAAGAATTTCAACAGTTCTTCAATCAAGGCGTTTATACTTTGATCGCTTTCGCCAAGTTCTTTTAGTAACTCTCCAAGTTTTTTAGTGCCCGGTTTATCCATAATGTCGTAGATGTTGATAATTGGAGTTAATGTATATTGTGGAATATCAGTAGTAGTGAGAATTATCTTTGTATTTCGAAAGTATTCATGATCATGATTATCCAAAGAATTTTTCAAGTCTTTATAATCCATCGTTATAATATCGGTATCCGTTTGAGAAACCTTCTTTATAATTTTTTTAATTTCTTTGGAAAGTCCCTCTCCTGACATACACGAGATAATTATATTTTGTTTTTGCGATATTCCTTCATAATATTGAGTACTGATAACATCTCGATATGCTTCTGCTTTTTCAGCAATTTCTTTGAATTGGCTATTTTGCTGTATCTGAAGCCCAATATCTAATGCGGTTGCAGTTGTCACATTATTAATAACTAACAAATCTGAGGAAAGAAGGGGCTTTATCTCCTTGTACATTTGACTCAAAGATCCCATATCGAACATCAAAATGGTCCCCTTGTATGCTTGAGATTGTTGGCTGATAAAATTCCCTATTTCTTTGCTGATATCCATCATTGAAGTTTCAATTGGCATATCAAAACTCTCAAAAATGTAATTACAACATAAATTATTAACAACACTTTGAATACTGGCTGCCATTGTTTCTCCATGTGATACTATAATCGCAAGCATATCTATTTTTTCAATCGCACTTACCTTAGGTGCAAAAATTAAGAAAACAAGCGCTAAAACGACTAGACTTTGTGATAATTCCTTAAAATCCAATTTCTGTGCAGCAAGCATTGCCAGATATGTTGTTCGCGGATATCTTTTTTTGATAGATTGCAGCAAAACTTCACTATCTTTTAAATTAAGCTGTTCAGAAAAATATAATAGTATATCTAAAAAGTATATTAAATTCTTTATATCATTATCTGTAATATCAATTGTCTGCCCATAACGATGTCTTAAGAACACAATTATTTTTTTTACTTTGCTTGTCATTATGTTGGTAATCTTTTCATCCAAATCGATATTAAGAACCAGTTGTCTAGTATCATGTAAAAAACTTTGAATTTCTAAAACACTATCCGAAATAGGTGCTTTTTGATGTTCATTTTTTTTCAAAATATTGATAAGGTTTAAAACCGATTGCTTGTCATCTAGAGACATTAGCGGTTCAAAATTCTCGATTTTCTGATACTCAAGATAAATATAGTCTTCTAAAAAGGTTTGTTTATCGTCAATCATTATATAACGTCCGCTACTAGTATCATTCCTGTATGCATCTGCGCACATCAATTTTACTTTATTTTGGATGGTGCCAATATTTCCGCCCGACGAAATTGCAACTAATGATTTAAGAACGCTGTACGCAATTTTCAAGTCTCGTTGAATGGAAATCGCTTCCTGATAAAAAAAGTGAAGTATGATTTGATATCTCTCAAATAATGGCCTTTTCGAAAAGGACGGCAATTCAAGATTTAAAGGGACACGCCGCCTAAATGTTTGTAAGAGGTAATTGTCTAGTTGCTCTGTCGTTGCAAAAATGAAGCGGATATTAACTTTTAGCGCATCTTTATTTTCTCCAAGTGGATAATAGTAGCCTGTATCAAGCAGTGTAAATAATTTTTCTTGACTTTCTATTGGCAAGCGATGAATCTCGTCTAAGAAAAGATAACCGCCATCTGCTTGTTTAACCAATCCAGTGGTATCCTTATCAGCTCCTGTAAAAGCACCTCTTTTATAGCCAAATAAGACTGAGGAAAGAAGTTCTGGATTATTAGCATAGTCAGCGCAGTTTAGAACAACAAATTTTGCTGATTCGGTAATAACATGCTGCTGATGTGCATATTTATATAGGAGAGATGCAAGATAGCTTTTTCCTGTACCCGAAGGACCTGTAATAATTAAAGGAAAACCATTAGGTGGGTACACAACTGATGACTTCGCTGATTCAATAACTTTTTTTAAACTACCAGACGAACCTATAAATCTAGAGAAAACATCTGTATTCTCTTTTATTTTCCAATAAACAGGTTTAGTACCGTATTTAATAACCAAGCCATCTTTACGTAATTGAGATAAGTATGAACTAGTCACTCCACGTGTAAGTTCTGCAGCTTTAGCGATTTCTTCCGTTGATATATCTTTAAGGCCACTATTGAGTAATTCTTTCAATACATCTCTAACTTTAAAACGAGCTTTTTTCATGAACTGATCCTCCTAAAGTGATTAATTACATTTAAGCACATCATTGCAGGTAAGACCATATTAATTTTAATTACAAAGAATTTTTCATGTGTTTAATATATGGTTCTAAACTAATCGAGCTGTATAGAAGATATCGAAGCAATTAAAGCAACTACTCAAAGAGGAATATATTCTGAGTGCTCGGATTAAATTGAAATTCATGATATTAAAAAAATATGGATGTCACTGGAGTTCCAATATTCAACGCAGGAAAAACTATTTAGATGGTAAAAAAGTGTCTAGGTTACACGATTTTAATTACTAGTTAACGGGTTTACTGTTTTGGGCTAATTCATTGGTCAAAGCTTTTGTAGCACGTCTTGGACCACGAATTGCTTTAATACCATACTTCTTTAGATTGTTAAAACTATATTTTCTGGTATTCAAACTTTCAATACGACGTAGTTGCATAACATGATCTATTTTTAGGTTTTGATCCTGATAATAATAAGGTTGATTAATAGCTGTTACTAAACATTTGTATTTTAGAGCTGATACAGGTGCTGCTACATACAAATAAACAATATCACCAATTCTGATATGAGTAGATTGTTTCCAACTAATTGTTTGGTTTAATTTAAATGCCTGATCAATATCGAAGTATCTAGGATTGGCTGGGACTATCCATTCTTGACCAGTAACTACCAAATCAAAGATAAAACAGTCATCTGCAATTTTGTGTAGCAATGTTTGATATTTATCCTTAATACTAGCTGCAAAACTTCCTATTAAATTTGAGGAACGAAAATTTATATACTCTTCATTAAAATTTGTATCAATAACTTGTCCTACTAATCGTTGGTTATCCTTAATTTCTACTTTTATTACAAGATCAGTATCTGGAATTGTTTGGATGAAAACTAAACTATTGGTTGTTTTTTTAAAACCAAACATAATTAGTTTTCGATAATCTGGTTTTAAATTAGTGAAAATCTCACTTTCTAAACTCATAATTTTACTCCCTTTTATTTTTAATTGATGATTTGTGTTTAAGAGAGGGGTCAAAAGTTAAATTTTGATTCAGTTCCTCTATTTATTCCGTATAAACGTGTTTCATAAGTCAAAACTCTCCGTCTAACTTCGAATTACTCATAGCAAAGTACTCGCTATGTTCGTAATTTCGAGTTAATACTCAAATTTTCCCGACTTATGGTATAGCTTTCTGTATTGGTTTTACAATAATGATTGTAAGTGCAGAATTATTCAGTCTTGTTTATTGAGAACTGCAAATTCAAGCCAACCATATTTAGAAGATCCTGTCTCAATAAGATTATTACCTGCATTAATTTGCCAAAGGTAATCTTCGGTCACTATTTTATTTTTTTTGCAAAAAATTTTCAACTCAGTTAAACCTTGATCAATACCAACCACATTGTTCTCAACGAGTGTGCAAACATACCTACCCGCATTTTTTTCAATTGTCGGAACAGGAACCTTATGTTCACCGTTAATAACCTCTTTAATTACGCGAAAGGAGGCTTCAGCGTAACCATTTGGTTTATCGACTGTCAAGTTGGTTAAAAAGCCGGATTTAGTTGTATCCATAACAGCTAATGAATCAAGCTGTTTATAAAATGCAGCAAATAATTGTGCAACTTCTTCCTCGGTGCAGCTAACAGATCTCTGTGAACACCAAAAAATCTTTTTTTGCCTCCGCTGAATTGAAGGTTGATAAAGCATATCTTTGTCAACAACAGATTGATTACCAATTTTTTTATTGATGATTTCTCGAATTTTAACTAGCTCATTGATTTTATTATCAATTTGATTTTGAGTGCTTATCAATTGTTCATTAGGAACATCCTGAGACTTAGTTCCTATTTTTCTTATCTCATCCAAGGGGATATCTAAACCGCGCAACCCTAATATGAACATCAAATCATATAATTGGCTATAATCATAGTAGCGATAACCTGCTGGAGATCTATCTATGGGTTTAAAGATATTTTCTTGATCGTAAAATATTAATGTACGGCGAGTTGTGTTGGCTAGTTTAGCCATTTCACTTATCTTTAACATAAAGTGTTCCTCCTGTTGACTGTAACGTAACGTTATAGGACACAATGAATTATAGCACGCAATTGGTGCATTATTAAAAGAAAGGCGGTGTAGACCTATGAAACAGGAATCACTATTTTCTAGTCAACCGGAAAATACACCTTTAGCTAACCGTGTTCGTCCAGAAAGTTTAGATCAATTTGTTGGGCAACAACATTTACTAGGTACTGGCAAGATTTTACGGGAAATTATTGAGAGTGATCAAGTTTCCTCAATGATTTTTTGGGGGCCACCTGGAGTTGGAAAGACAACACTGGCTGAAATAATTGCCAAGCAAACACAATCAACCTTTTTAAGCTTTAGTGCGGTGGATAGTAGCATTAGTAAGATCAAAAAAATCATGAAGCAAGCAGAAACTGATCGTGAAATTGGGCAAAAAACTATTGTTTTTGTCGATGAAATCCACCGCTTTAACAAAGCACAGCAAGATGCTTTTTTGCCATACGTAGAACGTGGAAGTATTATCTTAATTGGAGCTACAACTGAAAATCCATCATTTGAAATTAATTCAGCATTACTATCACGTTGCAAAGTTTTTGTATTAAAAGCGCTTAAGCAATCCGATATTATTAGATTACTTAAGCGTACACTTAGCAACCCTGATGGTTTTGCAAAACAAATAATTCATATTGGTGATGATGAGATCAAGGCTATCGCAAATTTTGCCGATGGTGATGCTAGGAGGGCTCTAAATACTTTAGAAATGGCTGTTCTTAATGGCGAAAAAAGTGGGAACGTTATCACAATAACTATTGAGAATCTTAGCCAGTTAATAAATAAAAAATTTGTTCTTTATGATAAGAACGGTGAAGAGCATTATAATATTATCTCTGCTTTGCATAAATCGATGCGTAATAGTGATGTTGACGCAGCAATTTATTGGTTATCACGAATGTTAGAGGGGGGAGAGGACCCTATCTATATTGCTAGGAGATTAGTACGTTTTGCTAGTGAGGACATTGGATTAGCCGATACTAATGCGCTTAATCTCACCATTAATGTATTTCAAGCCTGCCAGTTTATTGGTATGCCAGAGTGTGATGTGCATCTAGTTGAAGCAGTAACTTATTTATCGTTAGCACCTAAATCTAATGCTATTTATAAAGCAAGATTAGCAGCGGCCAAAGATGTTAAAGAAACTGCAAATGACCCTGTTCCTCTGCAAATACGTAATGCACCAACCAAGCTAATGAAGGACTTGGGTTATGGTAAAGATTATAAACTAGCACATTATGCTAAAGATAAACTAGCCACTATGAAAACTATGCCACTTTCAGTAGCTGGTCATGAATATTATCTTCCGACAACCGAAGGAAATGAAAAGCGTTTTAAGGAACGTTTATTGCAAATTAAAGCTTGGCATAAGCAACATCGATAATAAAAATTTTTGACTTATGAAACATATTTATTCGTATTGGAAAGAAGAACCCAGGTTAAAAGTAGTTATTATTTTTATTGACTGTAACGTTAATATACAGTTTAGAATGATTTTATGTATAAGGCAACTAATCGATGAATTTAATCAAATAAATAATTTTGTATTTTCAATGTAATGATATTGATGCAATGTTTTATCTTACAAAAAGATTGAATAAAGTATGGTGTAATACGTGAAAAATAAGTTGAATCAGAAAATAAAAACAACAGTATTCTTATTTCATCCTGATATTAAATCTTCAAAAGTTAATTATGCATTGAAATCAGGCACCGGTGGAGACATCGTTGTTCGAGATATCTACGCATTATATCCAGATGAAAGAATAAATATTAGGGAGGAACAAAAACATTTAAATCAAAGTGATAGGATAGTTTTCCAATTTCCAATTTACTGGTATAGTTCACCAGCATTACTAAAAAAATGGGAGGATCAAGTGTTAGAACATGGTTGGGCATATGAGAGTCATGGGAATGCATTAGCGGGGAAGGAATTATTAATTGCAGCAACTTTTGGTTCCACTAGCTATGGAGTTGGAAAGGAAACAAAATATACCTATGACGAATTGCTATATCCGTATCATGCACTAGCTGACTATGTTGGGATGAATTATATGAATCCATTTATACTCTCTAGAACAATTGGAATTAGAGGAGCAAAGTTAAGGGAAAAGGTGAAAGAATACTATGATTATCTTCACAGTTAGAGCAAAAATAGTATTGTGTCAATTGCTGACAAGAGGGCAGAAAAATAACTTTTATAAACAAAAGAGCTTACTTTACTAAGAAGGTAAATACATGACAAAACAAAATAATAAGGTTCAACAAATTGAAGTTCGGGGTGGAAATGTACATAATTTAAAAAATATTAATATAAATATTCCATTGAATAAGTTTGTAGCAATTTCAGGCCCTTCAGGATCAGGCAAGAGTTCTTTGGCTATGGGAATTTTATATGCTGAAGGTTCCCGCCGATACCTGGAAGCCTTGTCGACATATACAAGACGTCGAATTAATCAAAATAAACGCTCTCAGGTACAAGAAGTAAAGCATATTCCATCGGCAATTGCATTGCGTCAACGTCCAAATGTACCATCAGAACGTTCAACGGTGGGCTCAATGAGTGAACTATTTAATGTCGTTAGACTGATATTTTCACGTTTAGGATCAACTGTATGTCCCAATGGGCACCGAATTCAACCCAGCTTAAAGATTGCTCAATCAATGGATTTACCAGGAGGACCAGGAAGTCGTATGGGTATTATCGCTTGTCCAACCTGTGGGGTAGAGTTCATGGCAAAATCGGCTGAAGATTTTGCCTTCAATTCTGGTGGTGCTTGTCCCGAATGCCATGGTACTGGGAGAGTGCGCGAACTCGATGAGAGTAAATTGATTGGTAATAAGGATTTAACCCTTGAAGAAGGCGTTGTGGCTTCTTGGCATTTGCCAGGTCGTAACTTTATGCCAACTGTAGCTGCAACGCTGGGTGTTCGCACTGATGTACCTTATAAAAATCTGACAGAGCATGAAAAAGATATCGTTTTACATGGTGAGAAAAAACAGTATCCAGTTGATTTTCGTACCTCAACAGGTCGTGTTTTCCATACTGACAAGACATTATATGAAAATGCCTACGAAGCAGTTTATGATTCACTCAAAACAGTTAAAAGTGACCGTGCTATTAACAAAGTGAATCAATTTTTCCATTTCTCAGTCTGCCCGAATTGTCATGGGACTAGGTTAAATCCAGATTTGTTAACTCAAATGGTTGGTGATTCAAATATTGCCGAGGTTTCAAGTCTTTCACTTGGAAAACTATCGGTTTGGGAAAAGCGAACTAAAGTTGGATTACCCCATGAGATGCAAGCAATGGCCACAGTTCTATTTAAAAGTCTAACAAACACATTACAACCGTTGTTAGAATTAGGATTGGATTACTTGGCACTATCTCGAAATGGTAATACATTATCAACTGGAGAATTACAGCGGTTACAGCTTGCTAAAACAATACGAACTGAGACAACTGGTGTTTTGTATGTATTGGACGAGCCCTCTATTGGGTTACATCCAGATAATGTTAAGGGGTTGATTAATGTTTTTAGAGCATTAATTGCTCAAGGAAACTCACTCGTTGTGGTCGATCATGAAGTTGCTGTCATTGAAGCTGCTGATTGGGTAATTGAAGTTGGTCCTGGATCTGGTGATACAGGGGGTAATATCATTGCGGTCGGTAAACCACAAGACTTAATTAATCAACCACAATCATTAATTGGCCCGTATATTTCAGGCAAAGCCAACATTATGCATGACAAAGTTGCAACAACAAAACACGCAACTGCTTTGACAACGCATGTATCGGTTGCAAAATATTTTAATTTGCAAAATATTTCAGTCACTATTCCGGGTAATCAAATAACGGCTGTAACTGGATTCTCTGGTGCTGGTAAAACAAGTTTAATCTTAGACAGCTTAGTACCTGCTATAAAAGCTTTAAATGACAAAGTTCCATTGCCTAAGCAAGTTAAAACACTCACAACTATTTTTACTGATGTTGTGAGTGTTGATGCCAAACCTGTCGGTAAAAATTCACGATCAAGTCTAGCAACTTACACAACAATTATGGATAATTTGAGGCGGATATTTGCTGATTTACCAGTGGCTAAAGCTAAAAAATATGGTCTTTCCTATTTTTCATATAATAATAAACAAGGTGCATGTGAGCATTGTGGAGGTGTGGGCACAATTACGTTGGATATTCAATATTTACCGGATATGGAAGAAGTTTGTCCTTATTGCCATGGCGCACGCTATAAGGATGATATTCAAAAAATATATTGGCATGATTATAATATTGTTGACTTACTTAATTTATCGGTTAAAGATGCTTTGGAGGTCTTTCAAGATGTTCCTAAAATTGAAAAACAGCTCAGATTACTCAGTGATATTGGTTTGGATTATTTGCATTTGGGTGAAAGCACACCTAGTTTGTCTGGTGGTGAGGCGCAACGCCTAAAATTAGTTAATCATCTGAATAAAAAACAAAATAAAACGCTCTTTGTTTTTGATGAACCATCTGTAGGACTACATCCAAATGATGTCCAGACATTGCTTGGTGTGATTAATAAATTGAAAGAAAAAGGTGCCACAGTTATTATTATCACACATGATCTCGATTTAATGGCTAATGCCGACTATATGATTGATTTAGGGCCTAAGGGTGGATTAGCTGGTGGTGAATTAATGGCTAGTGGAGATCCATGGCAATTAATAAGGAACCCAATTAGTTTAACTCTTAGGTATCTCAGGGCACATTTTAGCCATTTTGGCTTAATTAAATAATTGGAGAAAATTATTTGTTAACAGCACTTTTTTAACTTTTAAGATTATATTTGAAAGAAATGGTTTCTGCGTTTTTTCTACAAATGTAGATAGTATAATGAAAGTAAAATTCTAGCTAGTATAAGTGCTGGAATCATGTTTAGTAAAAAAAAATACTAAGATAAAAATTTAGGAGAGTTATATGCTGAATAATATGCTTTAAAAGCCACATAAAAATAATATCCAAATATATAAAAAGCATAAGCATCTTCTTGGATTTTTATACTTCAGTAGGTTAAAATTAAATAAGAATAAAGCCCTTACAAACGAAAGGAGATCAATACCATGGCGTATATACTTCCAAATTTACCGTATGATTATAGTGCATTAGAACCTTATATTGATGAGCAAACAATGCGATTACATCATGATATGCATCATCAAACCTATATTAATAATTTGAATGCAGCTTTGAAAGATCATCCTGAATTGTCTGAACTTCCAATAGAAGAGTTGATGGGGCAAATAGACAAGGTACCTAAGGATATTAAGAAGGCTGTACGTAATGGTGGTGGCGGACATGCCAATCATTCGCTTTTTTGGAAACTTCTTTCGCCACATTTTGATGCTAGGCCAGAAGGATCTTTGCGTGATGCAATTGATAGTGAATTCGGTAGTCTTGAAAAATTTAAGAAGCAGTTTACTGAAGTTTCCTTAAGTGTTTTTGGTTCAGGTTGGACATGGCTTGTGAAGGATGATGCTGGAAAATTAAGAATTATGACAACAGCGAATCAAGATTCTCCGATTTCTGATGGGTTAACGCCTATCTTGGGGTTGGACGTTTGGGAACATGCGTATTATTTAAAATATCAAAATCGTAGGCCGAAATACGTTGAAGCATTCTGGCACATTGTGAACTGGCAAGAAGCTGCAGGTCGATTTGATAGTGAGTTGGCAGGAGTCGGGTCAGAAAGTTAAATAAAGCACTTGCAAAAGTATTTAAAAAGTAGTAAGATTTTAGTTGTCGAAGGATTGTTACCGCTATCATAAGCGGGCAAAACCTGTCGCAAATTGGATGTATAGGCTAGTAATAGTTTATATCACGGTTTGTGTGCAGGTTTTTTTACATCATTATCTAAGAAATCTGGGGAGAATCTATGAAGGTCAAACAGGTTTTTAATAACAATGTTCTTTTAGCAAATCAAGGTGATCAGGAAGTAGTGCTAGTTGGTCGTGGAATAGGGTTTAAGCAGAAACCGGGAATGCTTGTTGAAAAAAATAAAGTGAGTCAGGTTTTTGCGCCAACTGATGATAAATGGTTCACGTTATTTCATGATTTGATTCAAAATATTTCACCAGAATATCTTGAGTTATCTGCTCGAATAATTCAGCAAGCAAGTGAAATGCTCCACGCAAAATTCAATGATTATTTATTAATATCGCTAACAGATCATCTTGATTTTGCAGTTACTAGATACAAGCGAGGTATTCAGATTCATAATGAGATTTTATGGGAAATAAAAAATTATTATCCTAATGAATATCAAGTTGCTAGTGTGGCACTTGAAACTGTCAATCAGCAAATAGGAATAAAGTTGCCGGAAGATGAAGCCGGATTCATTGCAATGAAATTGCTTGATAGCAGTGTTGATCATCCCCAAAGCGGTGATACGGTTAAAATGACTAAGCTGATAGGAGATATCGTTCAAATTGTCCAGTATCAATTACAGATCAAGCTTGATCCGGATACGATGAGCTATCGTCGCTTTTTAGTTCATCTGAGGTTTTTGGCTGAACGTATTTTGCAAAAGAAAATTAATGATTCTGGAAGTGATGATGATTTTTTGTTTCAGCATTTGGTTAAAAAGTATCCAACATCATTTGAATGTACCAACAAAGTAACAACTTTTATCAGCGGGCAGCTACAGATTAATCTTTCAATAAATGAGCAAATTTATTTAACAATACATGTACAGCGTGGCATTGCGCAACGCGGCTTAGATTTAAGTTGAAAGACGAAGCAAAGGCAGATACACAAAAAATTGAGGATTTAGATGGTGTAATCACAGTTGTCCGATCCGCAGGTCAATATCAAATTGTTGTTGGGAATGCTGTGGCAAATGTCTTCAATGCTTTAGCCAAACAAACAGGTTTGGAAAATGAAGAACAGAGTGCTCAACCGCAAGAGAAAGAAAAAAATATTGTTAACCGTTTTATAGCATTTATTTCAGGGACTTTTACGCCGTTCTTGGGTGCTTTGGCAGGAGCCGGAATCTTAAAGGGACTGCTTGCGCTGTTTGTGGCGTTGAATTGGATGAATACCACAAGTGGAACTTACGAGATCCTATATGCTGCTGGTGATGCATTATTCACCTTTTTACCAATTTTTCTTGCATTCACAGCATCTAAGCGATTAAATGTCAATCAATTTGTAGCGGTTGCTCTTGCATCTGCATTAGTGTATCCGACACTTGTTGCAACTGCTACTAAAGCACAGACTCTTCATTTTATTGGTATTCCGGTTGTTCCAACCACATATACATCATCAGTTATTCCGATTCTTTTGGCTGTTTGGGTTTTGTCATTTATCGAACCGGTATTAAATAAAATTTTTCCTGAAGCAGTCAGGAACATCTTCACACCGCTATTTTCATTGGTAATTATGGTTCCACTAACAATGATTGTCGTTGGACCACTTGGGTCATCTGTGGGGAATATTTTATCATCGCTAGTTTCATCAGTTTATAATTTTGCACCAGCTTTAGCGGGTGCAATCATGGGTGCTTTCTGGCAAGTATTTGTTATTTTTGGAGTACATTGGACCTTTGTCCCTGTGATGATGAACAATCTTAGCAAAATGGGTTACGACCCGCTGCTGCCGATTTTATGTGCTGCCGTTATTTCTCAGGCAGGTGCAGCACTAGGAATTTTTTTGAAAACAAAGAACAAAAAACAAAAAGCATTAGCTGGTTCAGGGGTCATCACTGGGATCTTCGGAATTACCGAACCAATTATTTATGGTTTGACCTTAAAGCTGAAACGTCCATTTATCTGCGCAGTTATTGCTGGTGGCATCGGTGGAGCAATCATTGGTGGTTTTCAGGTTAGGGCCAGCTCCTTCACACTTCCTAGTTTATTGGCTATTCCAACCTATGTTGGTAAAGGATTTGTTGGTTCCTTGATTGGAATTGCAGTATCATTTGTTCTGGGTGCAGTTCTAACATATTTATTTGGAATGGGCAAAGCAGACATACAAGAGAGTGACCAAAATTTAGATGAATTGTCTGCACCTGTAAACGGTACGATTATTCCATTAACAAGCGTTAAAGATGAAGTCTTTGCATCAGAAGCTATGGGTAAGGGTATTGCAATTGTTCCAACAAATGATAAGGTTACTTCACCTGCCAGTGGAACAATTAGTGCAGTTTATCCAACTGGACATGCAATTGGAATTATTTCAGATCAAGGCGCGGAAATATTGATCCATATTGGAATAGATACCGTAAAGTTAAATGGAAAATATTTTGAAACGAAAGTTAAGCAAGGCCAGCATGTCGATCAAGGAGAAGAATTAATCTTGTTTGATTCTGAAAAGATTAAGGCAAGTGGATATGATAATACCGTTATGATGATCATCACGAATACTAAACAGTATGAAGTGGAGACTACTAAAGATACAGAAGCAGATCAAAATACGGTCCTAACACTGCAGCTGACAAAATAAATTTTTTTGACAAAAGGAGATATATAAATGTATAAAGCAGATTTTCCAAAAGAATTTCCCAAAAATTTTTTGTGGGGTGGTGCGACTGCTGCTAATCAGATCGAAGGAGCTTGGAATATTGACGGAAAGGGCTTAACAACGGCAGAAGTTGTAAGAAAAGCGAATGATCGAAAAAAAATGTCGATGAATATAGTTGATGCTGAATCAATTAAAGAAGCCATCAATGACACGACAACAATCAATTATCCTAAGCGACGTGGAATTGATTTCTATCACCACTATAAAGAAGACATCAAACTTTTTGCAGAAATGGGTTTTAAAGTATTTCGTTTTTCAATTGCATGGGCACGTATTTTTCCGAAGGGCAATGAACAGCAGGCAAATGAAAAAGGGTTAGCGTTTTATGACCGTGTTTTAGATGAGCTGGAAAAATATGATATCGAACCATTAATTACACTTTCGCATTATGAAATGCCACTCGCACTTACACAAAGACAAAACGGTTGGCTGGATCGTAAAACGATTGCGGATTTTACCCATTATACTGAAACTGTTTTTAAACGTTATCGTGGGCGTGTTCGTTATTGGCTGACTTTTAACGAGATTAATACGGGAACTTGGGGTTTTCATGAAACTGGTGTCGTGGATAGTCATTTAAAGAAACAAGAACAAGAGAACATTCGTTACCAAGCGCTTCACCATCAGTTAGTAGCCAGTGCTATAGCGACTAAACAACTACATGAAATTGATCCAGAAGCAAAAATGGGTTGTATGCTAGCCAGAATGCAGACATATGCGGCGACATGTAAACCAGAAGATGTTCGTGCAGCACAATTAGAAGATCAGAAAAACTTATTTTTTACTGATGTGCAAGCACGTGGTGAGTATCCGGAGTTCATGAACAGATATTTTTCCGAAAATGGAATTCAGATTAAAATGTCTACAGATGATCAGGAAGTTCTGGCGGAATCACCAGTTGATTTTGTGAGCATCAGTTATTATATGACAACGGTCACCAGTGCTGATACAGGGGAGGAAGTCAATGGTAATATGGCAACAGGCGGCCGTAACAAGTACCTTGAAGAGTCTGACTGGGGCTGGCAGATTGATCCTGTTGGCTTGCGGATTACTTTGAATGAGATGTGGGATCGTTATCGAAAGCCATTATTTGTCGTTGAAAATGGTCTCGGCGCTTTAGATAAGCTTGAAGCTGATGCAGTCCATGATAATTATCGAATTGATTATTTGAGAAAGCATATTGAGCAAATGAAGCAGGCCATCAAGGATGGTGTTCAACTTATGGGCTATACGATGTGGGGACCAATTGACCTTATTAGTTTTTCAACTTCAGAAATGTCCAAGCGATATGGATTTATTTATGTTGATCAGAATGATGATGGGAATGGGTCATTGGAACGAATTAAAAAGGATTCTTTTTATTGGTATAAAAAAGTTATTTTTTCGAATGGAGAAGACTTAGAATAAAAAAATTTATATTATTGAATATTCAAATTAATTTTTTACCGAGGCAACTTTTGCTTCGGTTTTTTTATTGGAAAGGTTTGTTGGAGGAGAGATAGGATTTATTTTAATAATCACTACTAGCGCTAATAATTGTTCATTAAAATAAATTGTACTACTGTGTCACAAATCATAGAAAGGTTTAAAAGCTCAAAGGCATACAGTGTGTTATACGTGATTTTTTTATTCAATAGTGCAATTCCTTGATCAAATTCCAAAATCAACTCAGCTTTTTCACTATCTATAAGGAGATTATTTGTTTTAAAATTATTTTTTAGAAAAAAATTAGTATCATGCTTTTTTAAAAATAAATAGTATACGGGCAGTAATAGTGCAGCGTTGATGAAAAGGACAAAAAATATTATTATTATGTAAAGAGGGGCTTTAAGGATAATTACAGCTAAAAAGACAAGCGTTGGAATCATGTTCAAAATCAGTATTTTTCGTAAAGACTTTGCAGGGTGATAGGTGGTAGTTGACGTACCACTTATGTTAATATTATGTATTTTTTTATATTGTTCCGTTTTTCTTTTAAAGATTACTATTTTTTTATGTAAGCTTTTTCGCATTTTAATCATTTGAAATAAAAGCACAAAAAAAATAATAGCAAAGATACACATTAAACCTAGAAGAGTAAAAATTAGTTGAACTAATGACATCACAAACGCCCCATTTATTATTTGAATTCAGTATAGCAAACGAATTTTAATTTTGCATTAGTTTTTGTTCCAATTCATTCCTGATAAAAGTTATTATTTAATAATTAGTGACAAGTATCAGAATTAAAACCATACTAAAAAATAACATTAATGAAAAATTATGGTATGCTTTCAAACAAAAAGAGTGATGAGTCATGATTTAACTTTTGACCCAGCACTCTAATAACACTATCTTCAAGTTAAAAACCTATGAGATAGAATTTTCTTAAAATTAATTGCGATTGTTAATTTTTCGAACAAAGAATTTTCGCAATTCTTCAAGTAAGAATAATGGAAGTGGAATGCAGAATAAGAAAAACCATTCGACAAGGTCTAACGGCTTGGTGTTGAAGACTTCTTGTAGAAATGGGGTGTACATCAGCACTGCAAATAACACAATCTCAGCAATAATTCCCAGCCAAATTCGCCGGTTACTGAAAAGGCCAACCGAAAAGACGGATGAAATTTGTGTTCGACAGTTCATTGCTGCTGCAATTTGGCAGAAAATAATGGCACCTAAAGTCATTGTAGTTGCTTCAGCATACCCTGTTCCAGAAGAAATGAGAGCAATAGACGGCCACCCATGAATATAGTTGACGAAGAAATAAGCACAGATAGAAATAACTGAAGCAACTAATCCATATAATGCAAAGGCTTTTATGACAATCGATTTATTAAGTAAATGACTATCTTTGGGCCGCGGTGGGAGATCCATAATCCCCGGTTCGCTTTTTTCGGTTCCAAGGCCTAATGCTGGTAAAAGATCAGTTCCCAAGTCAACCGTTAAGATTTGCATAACCGTTAGGGGCAGAGGTACCAACCCTCTGGTTAGTAAAAATACAATAGAAGGTGCCGCCTCAGGTACATTGCTGTTAAGAATATATAATAGGAATTTTTGCAGATTGTTGTAAACCGTCCGTCCTTCCTCAATTGCACTCACAATTGAAGCAAAGTTGTCATCTGTTAAAATCATATCCGCTGCATCTTTTGCAACGTCTGTTCCTGTTACTCCCATCGCAATTCCGATATCAGCCCTCTTCAAAGCTGGAGCATCATTGACACCGTCACCCGTTGAAGCGACAATTTCTCCATTTTTTTGACACATGGATACAATTCTAAACTTATGTTCAGGTGCAACTCTAGCAAAAATAACTTCATCTTTAACTGCCTTTTGAAGGTCGTCATCAGATAGTTGATCCAACTCACTTCCCGTAATAATTCGAGCTTTATCTGATGTAATGCCGATCTTTGTTGCAATACTTTTAGCAGTGATGGGGCTATCACCTGTTACCATAATGATTCGAATACTGGCACGATGGCATTTTTTAACAGCATCAAAAATTTCTGGACGCGGTGGATCAGACATCGTTACTAAGCCAACGAAGACCATATGTGTTTCGGCATTTTTGATAGTATAGCTATCAATTTTCTGACCTGCAAGGGGATCTTGACTAGTTACTTTGCGAAAAGAAAAGGCGAGTGAGCGTAATCCTGCACGAGAATATTTTTCATCGACTTCATGTATTTTTTGCCGATCTTCTTCAGTAATTGTTCGAATCTGCCCAGCATCAAGAATTTGATCACAAATTTGGAGTTCACTGCCTAATGCTCCTTTGGTATATATTATTGGATTTTCTGCCTGTGTTTTTGCAATTACTGACATTAATTTTCGATTCGAATCAAAAGGTAATTCTTTTAAACGTGGAGATTTTTGACTTTCATACTGACCATTAATTCCAACTTTTCTGGTCAAGATTATTAGTGCAGCTTCTGTAGGTGTTCCTAAAATCTTAGACTTCTCGTTTACCTTTCCTTCTGTTACTTCCGTATCATTATCAAGTGTTGCAATTTGAAGGAGTCTTTTTAAATCAGTTTCTTCCGCAAGATCGATATTTTTTCCTGCCAATGTCACATTACCATTCGTAAAATAGCCAGTTCCACTTACTTCATATTGTTTGGAAATCAACCAGACGTGGTTAACCGTCATTTGATTTTGAGTGAGAGTTCCTGTTTTATCGGAGCAAATAACGGTTGTTTCACCAAGAGTTTCAACACTATTCAAGTCTTTTAACAGCGCATGATGTTTCGCCATTCTCTGTGTTCCTTGAGCAAGTGATAGCGTAACGGTTGGTAGTAATCCTTCTGGAATAAAGGCCACAATCATGCCAAGTGCAAAAATAAATGAAGATGCAATCGGGGAATGAACAAAGAAGATTGCTAGCAAAAAGAAAGCGATACCAATTAAAACTGCAATCACTGTCAATTGTCTGGTTAGTTGGTTCAGTTCTCGCTGCAGTGGATATATAACCTTTTTCTGGTTTTGTGTGAGTTGAGCAATCCTCCCAAATTCGGTTGTCATACCTGTTGCAAAAACAATCCCACTGGCGGTTCCGCTTGTCACTGTTGTACCGGCAAAAACGATATTATTTTGAGCAAATTTACCATCACCATGTTGGTACTGGTCTCCCTTATCTACGGGCAATGATTCTCCAGTTAATGAGGATTCATCTATTTGCAGGTTCGAACAATTAAATATTCTGGCATCTGCCGGAATAGCGTCACCGGCTTGAAGTGCAAACAAATCTCCTGGGACTAATTTCTCTTCTCGAATCTGTTTGATGCTTCCATTTCGGGTAACTTTTACATAAGAAGGCAGCATTTTTTTTAAAGAATCAGTTGCTTTTTGAGCTGCATGTTGTTGCCAATATGAAAAGCACCCATTAATAATGTTAACTGCCCAGATGGCGATTCCCAACTCGAGCATTCCTGCAAAAGTTGCAATAATACCTGAAATCCAAAGAAGAATAGCCATCATTGATGTAAAATTCGCAACAAAAACTAATATCTCTGAACGCTTCTTGGCTGTTTGAATGGTATTCTCACCATACTTTTTAAGTCGCTTATCAGCATCAGTTTGTGTTAATCCCTGAGTCGTTGTTTGATAATTGGTCATCAAAGCTGCTAGACTTTCCTTAGCAGCATCATTCACTTTAGTAGATTCATTATTTTTCATAATTAATTCACCTCCGTCACAGGTTATGCAATTTATTGGAATCATAAACAAGTTAAGTATAGCGCTTTTTTTATAATTATGCGCAAAAATAATGGTATTGAGAGTATGTAAGAGGAAGGATTAAAAATAATTGCGCAATGGATGATTACGACTAGTTTTACTAGAGATATTTGGGGAATAATGTTGCATTGGATTGTTTTAAATGGGAACTAATTAATAAAAATTAAACGTTAAGTAGCATATTCAAGACAATAAACAATATGCCTTTGAGTTGTGAAAAATGAATTGAAAAAAATACCCTAAGGTTTGAAACAAACCAAGGGTAAAATGATACTGGAAAATATTGAAGCCTGTTAGTTGCCTAGCTGGAAAGAAATTAAGATTTAATATAGTGAGACAATCTATAAAGTCGATATGGAATTGGCTAGTAGATTAATCATGGTGCTTTTCTTGATCACTAATACGCTTATCTTTTTTCATGCTTCCGGCAAAGAAAGCTAACGTAACTGCCACAATGGCAATGATAAACTCAACGGCAGACCAGCGATAAACAATTGTTAAGCCAACAAGAATAATGTATGAAATAGCTAGTACCATATCCTTAGTACCTAGACCATAAAAAGATGGCATCAAAAACCACGTCCTTTGCTTTCAATTATAACATCAATAGTACCATGATAAATGGTATTGCGTTTTATTATATTATACTCACTTTTGGACGATACTAGCATAAGGCTATTGTAAAAAATTTTTTATTTCGGCGAAACCCAATTCACGTCTACCAGCCTGACAATGCTGATCTCCGCCTGAAGACTTATCAAACATAATGGATTTAACCGAACTAGCATTGATTAGATTCGTGGTAATTTCTGGAAGACGACTGCTTGGTACGTATTGATCGTTTTCTCCTGCGAGTAATAAAACATCCTGATTGATCAGTGGAAAAATTGGTTTCATGCTATATTTTTGAAATTCTTTAAGCAGATCGTAAGGTGTTTTAGTACCTGTGTTCTCTAAACCTTTGTTTATTTTCCAATTCAGGTCAAGATTTTGACTCATCATCGCAAAGAACTGTGTGTTGATAGTTTCTTTTTGCTCCGTAGCCAACAATCGTTCAATTTTCGTCATTTTGTCATAAGGCAAACGGATACGCAAACTATCCATAAAGCTGTAGAAAATATCGAAAGCAACAACTTTATCCAAGCGTTTTTCAAATGCAGCTGCCCGCATGACCAGATAACCACCAAGAGACATTCCAACTGCACTTGCACGCTTAATATCGAAATAATCTAAGATGATACTGATTGGTTTCTCCCAACTATGAGTTAATTTTATGCCATTCCTAAGAGCTGTTCCCTGACCTGGCCCATCAAAAACATAGATATTATAGTTGAGACCTTTCATAAAATGTGCCATTTTGACCATTTCTTCCATGTATGAATCAAAACCAGCAAAGTATAGGAGACTCTTTGTTGCTCCTGGAGTGATTAGCTTAACTACTGGCAGGTAACTGTTCTCATAAGGAACTTTGTATGATTCATATTCAAAGTCATTGTATCCTTTATAAAAATTTTCACGATATTTATCATATGCAAATTGATCTCTAGAATCATCTGAATTTAAATAAAACTCAGATGCCTGATAGTAAGCTGAGGCAATTGACCATTGCTCATCATTTTCTCGTTCCTGTGCTTTTTGGAACCACGCTTTGTACCATGATTCAGTATCGTTCAATTGCGGAATAATTGTTTCAAGATCCTTTTGCACGATGGGATTATCCTCAAATTCATCATTGATAAAACGATTTATCTGTAAATTAAATTGCTCATTTGAAACATATTGTTTGAACATTTTGTAGTACCTCCTATAGTTTCTATAAATGTAGTATTTATGAAATTATAGGAAGAAGCAATGAGCAGTTTTTGTTGAATTATAGGATATCAAACTATTATTTTAAAGTAGTATGATATCCTATGAAATGAAGGAAAGGTGATTGATATGGTGCTGGACAAAAGAAAAATAAAAACTAAAAGGCTAATAGAAAGAACTTTTATTGCTTTATTGTCTGAAAAAGAGTTTTCAAGAATAACGATAAAAGAAATTTCCGAAAAAGCGCTAATCAGTAAGTCAACTTTCTATGATCATTATGTTGATAAATACGCATTATTGAACACCATTATTCTAGAATATTCTAATGAATTTCAGACAGAAATCCACGAACGCTTCAAGTCAGTTGATGAACATAATACTTTAGAAGTCATTAGTAGTATCACACAGGACTTAGCTTTACAGAACAAAAATTTATCTGCCATTTTGCGAGTTACGGGAACTGATAGGAGTCTAGAAATTAATTTTAGAAAGATACTTTTTATGGAGTCTTTTACATATTTTGAAAGTCATCCAATTAATAAAAGATTTTCAAGTGATTTTTTAGCAAAGATGTATGCAGAAATGGCATTAGCATCTATCTCATATACATTGGCTAACTATGAGGATAAGGAACTGCTAAAACAGCAAGTTGATTTTGTAAACTTGCTGCAACAGTCGATTATTGGAAAAATATAATTGTTAGGAACGGTTTTTTGCAAATATAATCATTCCTAGTTTGTTTGAAAAGCTTATTTCTGAATTAGTAAAAAGTAGTGGTAATTAACTAGAACACCTAAAAAGTAGTAATAAAAGCGATTTCATATATAATGTAGGTGAGAATTCTTTTTTGTTTTGAATAGGGGTGAGCATATGCAGAACCAACAGTTATGGGAAAATTTTATTACGGGGAATCAATTGGCTGCCGACACATTAGATACTAAGATTGCAGAATCATGGAAATCTTGCTTGCAAGCAGAGGTTGATCCGTATCTTATTAAGCCGCAAAAAATTCTTTCAGCGGCGGAGTTGTTTAATAAGCAGCAGCAATACGGCAAACTGATTGAAGTGGTTAGAGAACAGATCAAAATGGTTGAGGTTAATTTTATCCTAGAGAAGCCAGTCTTTATTTTGACCGACGAAACGGGGAATATTTTATGGCGTGCTGGTAATTTGCAAGCCCAAGAACATGCAAATGAGTTCTATTTT
The DNA here is from genome assembly GCF_047719775.1 of Liquorilactobacillus sp. Classification (NCBI taxonomy): domain Bacteria; kingdom Bacillati; phylum Bacillota; class Bacilli; order Lactobacillales; family Lactobacillaceae; genus Liquorilactobacillus; species Liquorilactobacillus sp. The sequence goes on along the minus strand of NZ_JBDNTS010000008.1, from coordinate 68,661 downwards.
AGAGAAGGAACAATGTGGACAGAACTCAATGTTGGAACGAATGCAATTGGAATTGCCATACGTACTAAACGAGATGAGCATGTTACTTCAGATGAACATTATGCTTATGCTTCAAGACAATGGAGTTGCTCTGCATCCCCCATTCTAGACGAAGAAGGCAACGTTCTAGGTGTTTTAGATATTTCAACGTTACACAATGATTCAGCCAAGGATGCTTTATTATTGCTGACACTACTGACGCAACGGATATCAAACATTTTGATTCGTGAAGAACTCGAACGACGCAAAGAGCTGTTACAATATTGTGTATTACATCAGCCTAATGAGCTTTTATGTGATACGCATTTCAAACTCGTCAGTATACCTGAAAAAGATAGTGAACACTTTGAACTTGGAAGTGATATTCATAATTATATTGATGCAAAAACAATTTATAAAAGTGAGAAGATATGTTTTAAGAACAGACTAATTGGTTATAAAATGCATATTTTTAATAAATTATCGCAGGCAAACAAGGCTTACTATCCTGGTGTGCCGACTGCCAACAAAGCCTATAGCCAGTTTTTGAAACGTGTTTTGAAATTCGCAGGCAGTAATTTACCAATTCATCTTTTTGGTGAGTCTGGTACGGGAAAAGAAGTATTGGCGCGGACAATCCATTATAATAGTGCCATTGAAGATGGCCCGTTAGTAGCTATTAACTGTGGAGCCTTAAATCAGGATTTGCTTGAAAGCGAGCTTTTTGGTTATGCTCCGGGGGCATTTACGGGTTCTAACGCTAAGGGTCAGAAGGGAAAGATTGAACAAGCAGATGGTGGAACATTGTTTTTAGATGAAATTGAAAGTATGTCTATGAGAATGCAGACTGCCTTATTGCGTGTTATTGAAGAGAAGAGAATCATACCAATTAATGGGGAATCACGTAAAGTTTCTTTTCGTTTAGTAACTGCTAGTAACCGTGATTTACGGGTTTTGGTTCAGCAAAAGAAGTTTCGCGAGGATCTCTTTTACCGAATTTACGTCTGTCCAGTCCAGATTCCGCCTTTACGTGAGCGAAAGGAAGATATTAGACAGTTAATTGCGGCTTTTTGTAAGAAAAAGAAATGGAAACTAAGCTGGCAAGACGAGCTGTATAGTATCAGTTGTACCTACTCTTGGGATGGAAATATCCGAGAGTTTAACAATTTTTTGGAAAGGCTGTATCTTTTTTATGAATTACAGCAGCCAACGGACACACAAATCAGGCAGCTGATAGAAGCGGGGATGCTATCCTCTGGTATTCAAGGAAAAGCAGCAGATACTTTTTTGGGTACTGCTAAGCATGGTCTGTCACTTAAAAGCAAATCAGAGGAAGCACAAAAATTACAGCAGGTGTTGGAGCAGAATCATTATCATGTTAGTAAAACAGCGGCTGAATTATGTATCTCACGGACAACTTTATATCGTAAGATGAAAAAATATGGGCTTAGGTAGTGAACAGAGTGATTGAAGCAATAGTTACAAAACGTTTCATTTATAACACTATGTTCAATAATATTGATACAACGATTAGTGGCAGTAATAATTGAAAATCAGGCAAGTTTAAGCAGTCATACATTTTCTAGTAAATTATCTATATTTAAACTCAAAAGAAGAGGCGGGATCAAAAATAAAATTTTGATCTGGTCTTTTTTTGATTCCGAATAAATGTATCCCATAAGTCAAAAATAACTACTTAACTCCAAATTACGCATAGTAAATTCTATGCGATGTTCGTAATTTGTGTTAGCACACCACTTTTACCACCTGATATCAGATTCTTTTAAAAGTAAAAAAGCAGTTTTAGGCAAAGCAGTTAGCGTATTAAGTCAAAATTAAAATAAAAAGATAATGGTAATTTTTAGTACTAATACTAATTTAATTATCCAGTGAATGAGATAGCCACACGGAAATTATTGGCATGAAATTTGCTTATAAATAAGTGAGAGTCAAGAAATTTTTTGTAAAGGGGGAAACACTTTATGGCAAGTTATGATGTTGCAGTTGTTGGAGCAGGCCCAGGCGGTTACATTGCAGCGATCCATGCTGCTCAACTAGGCAAGAAAGTAGTCGTAATTGAGAAGAAAGATATTGGTGGTGTTTGTTTAAACGTTGGCTGTATTCCATCCAAGAGTTACTTGAAACACAGCCATTGGGCACTGGCTGCTAAGGAGGCCAGCCGATTTGGAATGGCAATGGAAATAAAGGAAGTTGATTTTCCTAAATTAGTTAAACGCAAAGATCGTGTAGTAGCAACTCTGCAAGGCGGAATTAGACAGTTGTTTAAGGCAAATCGAATTACGTATGTTGAGGGGGAAGCTTCGTTAACTAAGGAACACCAGCTAAGTGTTGATGGCAAGACAATCGCCGCAAAAGATATTCTTCTAGCGACAGGCGGGCATCCTTTTGTTCCACCAATTAATGGAATTGACAAAGTAAAGTATCTAACCACTGATACCTTTTTTCAAATGACTGCTCTTCCGCAAAAACTGGTTATTATTGGCGGCGGAATTATTGCAGTTGAGCTTGCGTTTGCAATGCAACCATTGGGTGTTGCGGTCACGCTGCTTGAGGTCGCACCAGATATTTTATTGACTGAAGATGAAGAGGCACGGGCAATCATTAAACAAAAATTACAGAAGATGGGAATTAATGTTAAGGCAGGCGTTACGATCAAGCAAGTTATGTCTAAAGAAGTTCAGTTGACTGACGGCACTTATGAGTTCGATCAGTTGCTAGTTGCAACTGGTCGCAGAGCCAACCTTGAGTTAGCCAAAAGGGGCGGAATTGCATTAGATGAAGGCCAGCGTTTTGTCAAAGTCGACTACCATTACCAAACAAGTCTGCCGCACATTTATGCAATTGGTGATTTGATTGGTGGGTATCAGTTAGCACATGCAGCTAGTGCGGAAGGTCTCAGCGCGGTGGATGCAATCTGTGGTAAGAAACAAGTACCGGTAGCACAGCACTACATTCCACGCTGTCTGTATACGGATCCTGAAGTTGCAAGCTTTGGGCTGAGTGAGGAACAAGCTGTAGAAAAGGGATTTGATGTTGTTGTCAAGAGTGCGCCATATGCGAGTAATGGCAAGGCAATTGCCAGTGAAGAAACAGCAGGTTTTGTGAAAATCATCAGTGAAAAGAAATATCATGAAATTCTTGGGGCAGTTATCGTTGGCGGTAATGCGACTGAAATGATTCATACTATTTTAGCTGTTAGCAAAGCAGAAGGGACAGTTGATGAGTTGGACGACGTTGTTTTTGCCCACCCAACTCTTTCAGAACTAACAGGTGAAGTTGCTCACGCGTTGGAAAACAGTTAAGAAAAAGATTTTGGAGACGAGAAGGTTTAAGGCAAAGTCAATCTTACTTTAATGACATGAGGAGGCAATAAAAATGGAGAAATTATCAAAGGAACGTGCAGAATGGATCTATAAGAAAATGAACGATATTCGTAACTTTGAAGATGAGGTGCATCGGATTTTTTCAACAGGTTCTATTCCAGGCTTTGTGCATTTGTACGCGGGCGAAGAAGCAATTGCAACAGGTGTTTGCGCACATTTGACGGATAAGGACTACATTACCAGTACTCATCGTGGACATGGACATTGTATTGCAAAGGGCTGTGATTTAGATAAAATGATGGCTGAAATTTACGGAAAAGAAACAGGATTGTGCAAAGGCAAGGGTGGGTCAATGCATATTGCCGATATTGACAAGGGAATGTTAGGCGCTAACGGAATGGTTGGCGGTGGTTTTCCAATTGCGATTGGGGCCGCTTTGCGTAACAAATATTTAAAGACGAATGATGTTGCCGTTTGTTTCTTCGGCGATGGGGCTGCTAATGAGGGTACTTTCCATGAGAGTATTAATATGGCGTCTATCTGGAAGCTACCCGTTGTGTTTGTAAATGAAAATAATTCATATGGTGAGGCTACTCCGCAGATTTATTCTTCGGGTTCTAAGAGAATTGCTGATCGTGCACCAGCTTATGGCATTCCAGGAGAAACAATTGATGGGAAAGACTTAGTGGCTGTTTACGAGGCAGCAGGCAAGGCAATTGATCGTGCACGTAGGGGTGAAGGACCGACATTGATTGAGTGCATAACTTACCGTAATTATGGACACTTCGAAGGCGACGAGCAAAAGTACAAAGCCAAAGAGGGACCAGAAAAAGCATTGGCAGAGCGTGACAGCCTTCCAGAATTTCGGGAATATGCAACTGCCGAGAAACTATTGAGTGCAAAAAAAGCAGATCAAATTGAACAGACTTCAATTCAAGACATTGAACATGCAATCAAGTTTGCTGAGGAGAGTCCTATTCCAAAACCTGAATCCTTGTACGAAAATGTTTTTGTTGATTAAACAGAAATCGAAAGGAGAATGCAATATGGCTAGACGAATAACATTTATGAAAGCAATCAATGAAGGCTTGGACATGGCAATGGAAAAGGATGATCGGGTTATCCTTTTAGGTGAAGATATTGCAGGTGGAGCTAAAGTTGAGCATTTAGCAAAGGAAAATGAAGATGCTTGGGGTGGCGTGTTTGGTGTAACCAAAGGCCTGATGCCTAAATATGGACGTGAACGAGTGATTGATACACCAATTTCTGAAATGGGATATATGGGAGCTTCAGTCGGAGCTGCAGCAACCGGTTTACGACCTGTTCCAGAACTGATGTTCAATGATTTCATTGGTTTTTGTTTAGATACTCTTTTGGCACAGGGTTCTAAGATGCGCTACATGTTCGGTGGCAAAGCTAAGATTCCAATGACGATCCGGACCTGTCATGGGGCAGGCGCGAGTGCAGCTGCACAACACTCAGGTTCTTATTATGGAATACTGGCTTCAATTCCAGGAATCAAGGTAGTTGTTCCTTCTAATCCGTATGATGCAAAGGGATTACTAATAGCTGCAATTGAGGATGATAATGTGGTTGTTTTCTCGGAAGACAAAACACTTTATGGCATCAAGGATGAGGTACCAGAAGAATATTATAAAGTTGAAATTGGTAAAGCAAAAATTAAGCGTGAAGGAACAGACTTGACGATTGTAACGATTGGTAAAATGCTCTATGTTGCCTTAGAAGTTGCGGATCGATTGGCTAAGGATGGAGTTGAAGTCGAAGTAATTGATCTTATTACAGTTGCGCCTTGGGACCAAGAAACAGTTATTAATTCGGTTAAGAAAACAGGACGTTTGATAATAATTGATGAAGCTAATCCACACAACAACACAGCAACGGATATTGCCTCAGTTGTAGGAGACCAAGCATTTGATTATTTAGATGGACCAATCAAAAAGGTTTGTGCACCAAATACACCGGTCCCATTTGCAACTAATTTGGAACAATTATATTTGCCTAATGCAGATCGGGTAATTGAGACAGCAGCAGAGTTGATCGACGATTTGAAGAAATGAAGGGGGTGTTAGCATGGCAACAGAGATCATAATGCCAAAACTTGGTCTGACTATGACAGAAGGAACAGTCTATGAATGGGTCAAAAATGAGGGTGATGAAGTCAAGAAAGGCGATATCGTTGCGTCAATTAATTCTGAAAAACTGACTGCCGATGTTGATGCTCCTGTTGACGGAACACTGATCAAAATAGTGGTGCATGAGGGTGAGGATGCAAAGTGTAAGGACCCAATTGGTTATATTGGAGTTACTGGAGAAAAAGTTGGTAAGGAAGAAGCAACAGCAAAAGTTCCAGCAGAAGCAGAAGCTAAGGATGCAAAACAGGATGAACAGGTACAGGTCAATAAACAGCCTGTAACAGTACAACAGAACAACAACGATAAAGGACGTGTTTTTGTCACACCACTGGCACGTAAAATAGCTGCAGAAAAAGGCTTTGATTACCATCAGGTCAAGGGAACTGGCGGCAATGGGCGAGTAACCAGACGAGACGTTGAAAATTATGTTCCGACACAACAGCCAGCCGGAGCAAGTATTGTGACACATGCGACAGCAGGAGTTGGATTAACAGGAATGCGTCAAATTATTGCTCAGCGGATGATGAGCAGTCTGCAGAATACAGCACAGGTTACCTTGCAACTTAAAGCGGATATTACAAATCTAATGTCTTTCAGGAAAGATTTGCAACAGAAGGTAAATCAGCCTTTAGTTGATGGTCAGTTAAGCTTGACAACACTTGTAACTAAAGCTGTCATTTTGGCATTGAAGGATACGCCGGAAATGAATGCTTGGTATCATGATGGTCAATACGAGAAAGTGACAGCTGTTAACATCGGAATGGCAGTTGCTGTTGCTAATGGGTTGGTAGTTCCAGTAGTTAAATCAGCAGATTCAATGACATTAACAGAATTAGGCAGATCCTTAAACACGGTAATAACTGATGCACGTGAAGGTACATTGGGAAGCAGTGCTTACAGTGATGGGACATTTACAATCAGTAATTTAGGCAAGAGCGGAGTTGAGTACTTTACACCAGTTATTAATCAGCCAGAGATTGGTATCTTGGGAGTAGGAACATTACTGAAAGAACTTGCTCTTGGTGATGATGATCAGATCAAGCAACTGCTTAAATTACCATTAAGTCTAACCTTTGATCATCAAATCATTGATGGGGCACCAGCTGCAGACTTTTTGGCAAAAATCGTTTCTTATTTAGAAGACCCATATACGTTGATATTGTAACTAAAATGATAGAGAAACAAAGAATAACTTGTGGATCATAATGTAACAAAAAAGTTAGCTGCATTATATTTTGGCTTTAGATGATGATAGGGCTGGATCAAAAGTTAAATTTTGATTCAGTCTTTTTTAGACCATATTTATAAAATATTGTTCCATTTGAAGAAAATATAAATGAAGTCTATACTTACTTGAATGTTAAAAGGAAATTGGTAGCGGATAGCCTTATATAGGGAAAAAGATTGAATATGAGATAGAAAGAACTTAGTAATGAAATCATACCCAAAATATAGTAAACCTTCGTCATACTTGGCATGTGGGAACAACTACAGTGATACTACTTTCTTAATTTTAGCTAGCAGAGTTTTTGGGTAACTGATGATGTAATGCCACAGAAGCACGAATTCACGATAGAAATGGATGATATTATGTTAGAGTTGTTAGTGAGCATTGCAATGATAGCAATTGGACGGCTGCTCGTTAATAGATCATTATTAAAGGAACAGACAACATTTGAGGATTTAATAGGTCACAAGCGAAGACCAAATGATGTAGAACCCCTTATCAAAATAACAATAGGAAATAAACCAGCATACAGTGTTATTACTAAATTAATAGTAATATTGTGGTCAATAATAGGTATTTTATTTCTGGGTTTAATTTTCTTTGTTGTTAAAAATAATATACAAATATGTTTGATAATTTTTTGTGTAATGTTAGTTATACAGGGGATTATTCAAATTTTAGGACTAATTAAATATAGATGGGAAATGCTGTTATTTAAGACTGAAAGAACCAAGATGATGGTTACAGCTGTAGTCTGTGGCAAGCTATTAATAATAATTGGGGGACTTTTCCTCATTATAAATCTAGTATCTATATTTTCTTTCTCGTAAATTGCAAAATTAAATTAGAGCACGCAAAAATTACTAAATATTTTTTAATAGCTTGGCAAGCGATTATTTTAGAAATCATTTATTGATTAATTCAATTGTTTCTAAGATTTGAGAATTGGTAATTTTGTTGAAATAAAAGTGCACATAACAACATCTTTCTTTCAAGAGGCTGGGTCAAAAGTTAAATTTTGATTTGGTTCCTCTATTTATTCCGTATAAACGTGTTTCATAAGTCAAAACTCTCCGTCTAACTTCGAATTACTCATAGCAAAGTCCTGCTATGTTCGTAATTTCGAGTTAGTACTTAAATTTTCCTGGCTTTGGACTGTCTTTTGAGATGTTACTAGGTTTTTTTTGTCTAAGTGTTCAAATTAATTAATGTCTATTAAAAAATTGACATCAACTATGTGAAAAATATTTGTTAGTTGTGTCCTTATTTTATTTGCTGTGTTAGTAAACTTTGTAGTTCTTAAGAAGATATGAGGTGGGAGTAGAATATCAACCTGTAAATGAAGTCCCTGTTTAAAGACAGAAACCTTATGATGAGTATGAGTAGGGAAGTCTGAGAATTCTTTATCCACAATTTGTTCGACTTTCTGTTTGATGGAACCGTGAATTAATGCTGTATCCAAGAGTTCATGGAATGACTGGGTAATGCCTATTATTGGTTGTTTGATGCATAGCAAAACAAGGGTAATCGTGACGAAAAAGTCTCCCGTATATAGTAGAAATGACCACTGGGATGTTCTTGAAATAAACATTAGAAGAAGAGATATTACGCCAATTCCGGAAGATATGATAATATCTATTAGTGAATTTTGGGACTCAATGGATAGTAATTCACTTGATTGATCTATTAATTTATTGCTGTGGTAATAGGTATTAAATAATATTGTTCCAAGAAAGACCATTGCAATTGAATAAACCAAAATAGGAAGAGGTTTAATCACAGTACCTTGGCCTGTAGAAAAATAAATATAGGCTTGGTAGCTAACACTCCAAGAAGTTAGGCTGAGTAGAATGATTACCCAGATGGATTTAAAAAGGACATAAAGGGGCTCTAATTTGAAACGTCCTTTAGGAAATTTTTTTGTCTTTTTAGGGCTACTTTTGGATACAATAACAGCGATTATACCTGAAATAACTTCTATAAATACAAAAGAGGCATCAAGAAATAGAACTGCTAGATGAGTTGTAAGAAAAGCAAGTATTCCTAAACAAGTCATAAAAAAATTTATGACTATTCCCCTTTTTAAACTTAATTTTTCTATTTTTTTTGCATTCATAATATGTACCATCCTATATTGAATTTATTAGTCTGATTATTTTACCAGTAGTTGCAGGCATACAAGGATCATAGTCAAATAAGCTTTTATATAGTGCTATTATTATCTATGTGGGTAATATTTCCAAGCACAGTTATGGGCAAAATGTATTTTAATGGACAAATTATTAAATATTGATTAGTAGGTGATTTTATAATGGATGACAAGAGAAAACAAAAAACACGAAAAAATATTGAAACTACATTCATTGAAATTCTTGAAAAAAGGAAAGTAAATACAATTACGGTTGCTGAAATCGTCAGAAAGTCGAATATATCTAGAAGTACTTTTTACCTGCACTATGATGATATTTATGATTTGTATGATGAAGTTAGATTGGGTTTTCTGAACTGTTTACTGGATAATTTAAACAATTATTATCCATATAATAGGGCTACTAGCTATTTGGAACTCATCCAAAATTTAATTTTTTTTGTTGAAAACAATCAGCAATTATTCTTGATTTTTATTAAAGAAGATGGAAGTGCGACATTTGATAAATTAACCACAATTCTTGTTGAAAAAATAATTGAATTTGAAAAAATTGATTCAACCGATTTGCAGGGATATTATGAAATTTCATGGTCTGTTCGAGGAACGTTAGGCATAATTGTTAGCTGGGTTCAAAATGGCATGCAGCCGCCCAAAAAAGAGTTTATTGAAATCATAAGGTCAATTTTAGATAAATTATAAGAAATACAAGGGTTGATTGTTAGTAATTGTTCTTCTATAAAAAAAGAAAATGGCCGTAAATAATAAATACAGATAAAAGTTTGACTTTTGTAGTAGACTTGAACCAAAAATTTGTTAACTTTAGTTGATTTAAGAATGCAATTAAGGAGCGAAATGATGGATAACAAGCGGTACCATTTGTTAGAAAAAGTGGCATATCTTTATTATACCAATGGCTATACTCAAAAAGAAATTGCGATGTTTTTGGGTATTGAACGTACTACTATTAGTCGGATGCTTAAAAAAGCAGGTACATTGGGAATTGTAAAAACCGAAGTTCAAATTGATAATTTGGAACAATTGCAGCTAGAATTAGCTTTACAGGAAAAATTTAATTTGAAAAATGTGATGATTGCTGCAAAAGAGCCGCAAAGAAAAGTTAGTACTGAGCTTGAAGTTGTGCAAGCAGCCGCGGCGTATCTTAAACAGCTAATCAAACCAGGTTCAACAATCGGTTTTGCATGGGGAACGTTACTTTCAAAAATGGTTGATCAATTTAGGGGGGCCGGGAATAATCTGGGAACAACTTTTGTACCCCTAGTTGGCAGTCCTAGTCTTTCAAATAAGCAATATCACGCAAACCAGATTGTTTATAATGCTGCCAAACAATTTGGTGGGAAAAGTTTATTTATAGATGAAAAAGCAATCCAGGCTCGACCAATTACCACTGTATTGAACAGGAATAGCTTCCAAAAAATTCTCGCGGCATGGAAACAATTAGACATTGCGGTTGTTGGTGTCGGGGGTTCTTTGACTGATGAAAGCAGCAGCTGGCGGGACATGCTCTCGGAAGAAGACCGCATACAACTAAAAAAGCAGCATGCCATTGGTGATTGCTGCTGCACTTTTTTTGATCAGGAAGGGGAAATAATAGGTGGACAGTTATTGGAACGAACAATCGCAATTCCACTCTCAGAATTGCGTAATATTAAAAATTGCGTGGCTGTGGTAATCTCACCTGAAAAGGCACCAGCTATATTAGCCTTACTCAAAATGGGATTTTTAACTGCTTTGATTACCGATGAAGAAACAGCACGCCAAGTTTTGAGAGTTGCTCATTCTTCAATGCAATAAACAACAACAGACATAAAAAACAGTTTTTATAAATCAAACCAAATGCAACTGAATATTATTGCTTTCTAAACCTGTTTTAATTGCCGGTGGGACTTCCTTATCCGTATAGATTTGATTAACTTCAGCCAAAGTGAATTGGCGAATTGACCCCATCTTTTGGAATTTACTAGAATCTGTTAAAATGATTAACTCACTTGCTTTTTCTGCCATTGATCGTACTGTTTCAGTGCGCATAATATCATTACCAAAGAAACCCATTTGCAAGTCAAACCCATCCGTTCCAATAAACAGTTGTTGCACACGAAACTCTTGAAGTGTCTGTCGTACTAAGGGGCCGACAACAACCTGTGAACTTGGCTGATATGCACCTCCTAAGACGATAACATTTAAATTTTCATATGCAGCAACATAGTTTGCAATAAAATACGAGATGGTAATAATCGTAACTTTTTTCCCTTGTTTGCCTAATTGCTGAGCCAGTAGTGCGCATGTTGATCCAGATTCAATCATGATAATAGACTGATCTTTGACAAGTTCAGCCGCCTTTTTAGCAATCTCTAATTTGACTTGATAATTTTGCGCTAAACGATAGCTTAAATCGTCTGGGTTGTTAATAATTGCATACCCATGCTGACGTTGCAATAGTCCCTTCTCTTCCAACGCATTTAAATCCTTACGAACGGTTACTCGCGAAACTTTAAGTATCTCAGCCAGTTTAGTAACTTCGATTTTACGTTTTTGATTGACTATCTCCAATAAATCATCTGTTCGTGAACGATTCATTAATTTACCTCCTGCTAAATACAATTCTACCTCTTACAGTAATTATAACTTTTTAAATTCTAAAATCTAGTTTCATATGAAATTAATTATGGTTGCGTTGAAAGTTAAGTGTGCTATAATTTAGCCGAAATAAATAATGTAAGAAGGAGTGATTATATGCAATCTGAATTATCACAGCAAAAACATCCTCTCCCGCAAGTAAAAACCGGTTTGATTTTTAATATTCAGAAATTCAGCCTAAATGATGGGCCAGGTATTCGAACGGTCATTTTTTTCAAAGGGTGTCCTTTGCGGTGTGCGTGGTGTTCTAACCCTGAATCGCAACTACGACGTCCTGAACAAATGTACGATGAAAATAAAAAAAAGAATATTACCGTTGGAAAATATTGGACTGTTGCGGAGTTAATGGATGTTATTTTGCAAGATCGTCCTTTCTATGAAGAATCTGGTGGAGGAGTTACTTTTTCAGGTGGTGAAGTTCTTTTTCAAGCTCCTTTTGCCATTGAACTAGCCAAAGCCATCAAGAAGGCTGGACTCCACTTGGCGTGTGAAACAACTGGTGATTGCAGTTCACGTATTTTTAAAGAATTCATGCAGTACATTGACTTTATGTATTATGACTGCAAACAGTGGAATGCTCGTAAACACCGAATTGGAACGAGTGGTGATAATAAAAGAATTCTAACCAACCTTGAATTGGCAATCGCATTTGAAGTCAATATCCATATTCGCATCCCCATTATTCCGGGATTTAATTATGATTTAGATGATGCAGTTCATTTTGGTGAACTCTTTAATAAAATCGGAATAACAGCTGTTGAATTGTTACCCTTCCATCAATTTGGATTAAAAAAATATCGAGATTTGAACCGTGAATACCCTCTAAAAAAGCAAGCACAATTGCATGCGGAAGATCTAGTAGATTATCAAAAAGTATTGGAACAGGCAGGTATTCGTACAACAATTAATGGTTGGTAAATAAAAAAAGATAGTTAACAGGTTTGAGATGGTCAAGCGAATTTCTTCGAAGCTTTTTTGAAATTCGCTTTTTTGAGTTGAGTTATTTAAAGTAAGTGCACAAAAGTGCATTCTTGAACAATTATTCATTGTCATAGAAGCCAATATTTCCTGCAAAAGAACTTCACATTAGTGTTTTGTGCCTTGCCATGGCGAATGTTAAGTTAGATTAGTGACAAGTAATGAGCTTTACAGTACTTTTGTAAGTAATTTTATGGCTTGACTTGCAACATATAATTGTTATTATTGCTTCGTAAGTAATGATTTATGATTACGTTTGAAGTAAAGGAGGGACTTTAAAATGTCAAAAACAATAGTTAGCCAAGAAACTTTAACAAAGACTCACACTGAGAATCATTTTGGAAAATTAACTCCCAGAATGAATCGTTATCGGGAATCAATTCTTAATGCTAAACCTTATGTGGATCCAGAACGAGCAGTTTTAACAACTGAGGCTTATAAGAATCATCAGCAAGAACAAATCGATGTTCTTCGTGCAAATGTTTTGAAACACATTTTAGAAAAAATGACCATCTACATTGAACCTGATACTTTACTGGTCGGCAACCAAGCACAAGAAAATCGCTGGGCACCTGTTTTTCCAGAGTATTCAATGAATTGGGTCATTGATGAACTCAATACATTTGAAAAGCGTCCAGGTGATGTTTTCCATATTACCGAAGATACTAAGCAAAAGTTATGTGAGATTGCGCCGTTTTGGAAAAACAATACCCTTGAAGATCGCGGATTAGCAGCATTTCCACCTGAAGGTAGAGTGTTTTATGACTTAGGCATTATTGGTGCTGATGGAAATATCACTTCTGGTGATGGACATATTGCTGTTGACTATCAAGCACTGTTGCAACATGGATTGAAATGGTATGAGAAACGTGTAAAAAATGCAATGCACAAGTTAGAACTGACTGATTATGAGCAACAGAAAAAACTATATTTCTATCAATCAAGTTTGATTGTGATTGATGCTGTTAAAGATTTTGCACAACGATATGTTGTACTAGCTCTAAATGAGGCAGCGAAAACAACTGATGCTGCTCGTAAAAAAGAATTGCAGTTGATTGCAGATATCATGGGTCGTGTTCCTTATGAACCGGCAGTTACTTTCCGTGAGGCAGTACAGTCAGTTTGGTTTATCCATAATATTCTTCAAATTGAATCAAATGGTCACTCTGTATCATATGGTCGTATGGATCAATATCTAAATCCGTATTATGAAGAGGATCTGGCAGAAGGGCGAATTACAGAAAAACAGGCAACAGAATTGTTAACTAATCTTTGCTTGAAAACTTTGACCATCAATAAAATCCGTTCATGGGCCCATACTGAATTTTCTGCCGGAAGTCCGTTATACCAAAATATTACGATTGGTGGACAGAATGAATCTGGTGAAGATGCTACAAATGATGCTTCTTATCTAATTCTAAAAGCTATCGTTCAAGCACATCTTCCACAGCCCAACTTAACGGTGCGTTATTTTCATGGACTAAGTAATCACTTCATGCGCGAGTGTGTTGAAGTAATTAAACAAGGGCTGGGGATGCCGGCATTCAATAATGATGAGATTATCATACCTTCTTTCGTTGCGCGCGGTGTAAAGAAAGAAGATGCATATAATTACAGTGCTATCGGGTGTGTCGAGACTGCTGTTCCTGGTAAATGGGGGTATCGCTGTACAGGAATGAGCTTTGTTAATTTCCCACGAACCTTATTAATTGTCATGAACGGCGGGGTTGATCCTGAATCAGGAAAGAGATTACTTCCAGACTACGGACATTTTACGGCGATGACATCATATAAGCAGTTAATGACAGCTTGGGATAAGTCTTTACGCGAGATCACACGGCAAAGTGTCATTATCGAAAATACTTGTGATATGGTTCTTGAACAAGGTTATCCCGACATTCTTTGTTCCACTTTGACTGCTGATTGTATTGGGCGCGGAAAAACTATTAAGGAAGGTGGAGCTGTATATGACTTCATTAGCGGCTTGCAGGTAGGTATTGCCAATCTGGCAGATTCTTTAGCAGCCATTAAACAATTGGTTTTCGAAAAACAGCGAATTACGCCGCAAGAATTATGGGATGTTCTGCAAAATAACTTTGCAGGTGAACATGGAAAACGAATTCGTCAGATGTTATTAGACGATGTTGCTAAGTATGGTAATGACGACGATCAAGTTGATGAACTAGTGGTTCAAGCCTACCAGCCATATATTGATGAAATTAGTAAATATCATAATACGCGTTATGGTCGTGGTCCAAATGGTGGGCTCCGTTATGCTGGCACAAGTTCAATTTCAGCCAATGTTGGACAAGGACATAGTACACTAGCAACCCCAGATGGCAGGTTAGCTAGATCACCGCTAGCCGAAGGATGTTCACCTGAACACGCAATGGATACTAATGGACCGACTGCTGTCTTTAAGAGTGTCTCCAAGCTGCACACTGCTGATATTACAGGCGGAGTTTTATTAAATCAAAAAATGTCGCCGCAAATTTTACGCAATGAAGAAAATTGCATGAAATTAGTTGCATTACTACGTACATTTTTTAATCGTCTTCATGGATATCATGTGCAATATAATATTGTTTCGCGCGATACTTTAATTGCTGCACAGAAGCATCCTAAAGAATATCGTGACTTAATTGTTCGGGTTGCAGGATACTCAGCTTTCTTTGTAGGTTTATCTAAGGAAACACAAGACGACATTATTGAACGAACTGAACAGAGCTTATAATTTGGAAAGGCAGGTCATTGTCATGGAATTTTTATTAGACACTATTGATCTAGATTGTATTGAAAAATATACTAAGGCATTACCGGTAGCAGGGGTAACTTCTAATCCAAGTATTGTAAAAAAACAGGGGAAAATTGATTTTTTTAATCACATGAAGCAAATCCGACAAATAATTGGTCCCAGTGCTACCTTGCACATCCAGTTGGTTGGCCAAACTATTAGCGAAATGCTTGCTGATGCGCAGACAATTTTTGAACAAGTTGGTCCTGAAACCTATGTTAAGGTTCCGACAACATTAATTGGATTAGAGGTCATCAAAAGACTGAAGCAAGAAGGTCATAATGTAACGGCCACTGCTATTTATACTAAGTTACAAGGACTCTTAGCAATTTCAGCTGGTGCCGATTATATTGCACCTTATTATAACCGCATGCAAAATATGGGAATTAATGCGCCAGAGGTCATCAAGGAATTCGCAGCTGCGATAACAAGCAATGGGACTCAAACTAAAATTCTCGCTGCTAGTTTTCACAATGTTGATCAAATTACAACGGCGTTAGCCAATGGCGCGCAAGCAGTTACTGTTGATCCAGCTTTAATTGCCACAGGGTTGAATCATCCCGCTATTCAACAAGCCGTTAATGATTTTACCAATGATTGGGAAGCGACTTTCGGTGTAGGTCAAACAATCACTAGTCTTTTAAGCTAGTTTAAAAGACTAGTCTAGTGCTTAGGTCTCACCCTTCAATTTCAAATTTACAAGAATTATTTTTGAAGGAGATACAAATATTTCACCATGTAAAAATTCATAAATGTTAGGTATATTTTATTGATAACCGACTGGATTTATTAATTTAAAATGAAAAACAACTCATTTAATTATAAAATAGATATTGACAATTATTATTTGATGAGACATAATACTGGAAAGAAATTAATAAAGTTAATGAACGTAGAGATGAGTAAGTTGGGATGTTGTTATAATAGAGAGTCGTCATATGGTGAAAGACGGTAGCAACGAAGAACTGAAGATGGTCTTAAGATGAGTTTGCACTATTGAGCATAAGCTAGGTAGTGTCGGGTACTCCCGTTACAGGGTTAGGGTATGAATTTTCAGTAATATTTTTTTATTATTGTGTTTGAGTACCTGAAGTGAGGCGGTTCATGAGAACTGCTTAAATTAAGGTGGTACCGCGGAAAAGCACTTTCGTCCTTTATCTATTAAAGATAGATAATTGACGAAAGTGCTTTTTTGTTACGGAAAGGAGATTTTATGGAGAATCGGGTAAAAGACTATCAACTATTAGTCAAACAGGCTCAAGAATTGTTAACTGGGGAAGAAGATTTGATTGCCAATATGAGTAACATGGTTTCATTAATTTTTAACAGTTTGCATAAAACAAATGGAGTTACCTATTACCGCTTTATCAATAATGAATTAATCTTAGGTCCGTTCCAAGGTAAACCTGCATGTATGCACATTGAAATTGGAGCTGGTGTTTGCGGAACTGTTGCTAAGATTAAAAAAACAGTAATTGTACCTAATGTTCATGAATTTAAAGGACACATAGCTTGTGATAAGTCATCAAAATCAGAGATTGTTGTGCCAGTTTTTAAGGAAAATATATTTTGGGGTGTTTTAGATTTAGATAGCCCTGAATTTAATATATTCAATGAAATTGATCAAAAATATTTAGAACAAATTGCACCCTTTATTTTTGGAGTGAAAACAGTGGATGAAGAAACGGAGAGAAAAATTAATGGCAAAAGTTGAAAGTTTTACATTAGATCATACAAAGGTTAAGGCACCATACGTTCGATTAATTGCAGAAGAAGTTGGTCAAAATGAAGATATTATTAGCAATTTTGATTTACGACTAGTACAGCCAAACGAGAACGCTATTCCTACAGCGGGGCTACATACAATCGAGCACTTGTTAGCTGGGTTGTTGAGAGACCAACTAACGGGAGTTATTGATTGTTCCCCATTTGGTTGCAGAACAGGCTTTCATTTAATTACTTGGGGTGAACATTCAACAGTTGAAGTTGCTCAGGCACTAAAAAATGCCTTATCTGAGATAGCAACTAATATTACTTGGGAAGATGTACAAGGAACAGATATTTATAGCTGTGGCAATTATCGAGATCATTCATTATTTTCAGCTAAGGAATGGGCAAAAAAAATTTTAGAAGAAGGCATCAGCAGTGATCCTTTCGTAAGAAAAGTTATTTAAAAATAAGGAGGTAATTTAAATATGGCAGGGTTAGCAATTATT
Source organism: Liquorilactobacillus sp. (assembly GCF_047719775.1). Lineage (NCBI taxonomy): Bacteria > Bacillati > Bacillota > Bacilli > Lactobacillales > Lactobacillaceae > Liquorilactobacillus > Liquorilactobacillus sp. The sequence continues at coordinate 51,126 of NZ_JBDNTS010000008.1, read as the reverse complement.
ACAGGTGCAGGGCAAGGAATTGGTGAAGGAATTGCATATCGATTGGCTAAGGAAGGATATGCAATTGCAGTTGCTGATATTAATCAGCAAAAAGCAGATCAAGTAGTCAATAATTTGATTACTCAAGGTTTTCCAAGTAAGGCTTACTACTTAGATGTAGCTCATCGTGATGAGGTATTTAATCTAGTTAATTTAGCAGTAAGCGATTTTGGAGACTTGAAAGTATTTATTAACAATGCTGGAGTAGCGTTTATTGAGAAATTCGTAGATACAGTACCTGAAGATTTTGAACGTCTAATTGATGTGAATTTAAAGGGCACCTATTGGGGAATTCAAGCCGCTGCTAAACAATTTTTGAAGCAGGGTAAAGGAGGAAGAATTGTTAATGCTGCTTCTCTAGCTGGGGTTGAGGCTTCTGCACTTCAAAGTGCATATTCAGCTTCTAAATTTGGAATTCGAGGATTAACTCAATCGGCTGCCAAGGAACTAGCCAAAGATCGTATAACAGTTAATGCCTATAACCCTGGAATCGTGCGTACTCCTTTGCGAGATGGTATTGATAAGAAAACTTCTAAGATCAAGCATATAAGTGTTGCTGAACAGCAAGCAAGATGTCTAACAGAAATTGCTAATGGTCGTGAGGCTACACCGGCAGACGTTGCAGATGTTGTAGCATGGTTTGTCTCGCCAGGAGCTGAATATATTACGGGACAATCAATTATGGTTGATGGTGGCATGAGATATCTTTGACCTTTTAAGTTCAAGAATATAATATGTTGTCCTCATTAAGGAGGGTCTAAGGAATGCAATTCTTGACATCCAATAAAATGGCAGATATTGTGCCTAATTTTTTTGAACAATTGGATAAAAAAATCAGTCAAATAGAGGATAAAGGGTCAATGATTGATCTAGCGAAAGGAAACCCAGACCAACCAACACCAGAATTTATTATTGAAAGTCTGAAAAAAGCGGTGGACTTAAAAACTAATCACGGGTATACCCCTTTCAATGGTAAACAAAATTTTTTAGATGCAATTGCACGATATTACCAAAGAATTTATAACATCGAAATAGAAACGAAAAGTGAAATACTAACTTTTAATGGTTCAGTAATTGGTATATCAGCAATACCGCAAGTTATTTTAAATCCAGGAGACTATGTTATTACCACAGATCCTTGCTATCCGGAATATTATACTGCTGTGTCATTAGCAGGTGGAAAATTATATCAATTACCGCTTACTAGGCAGAATCACTATTTACCAGATTTAAGCAAAATTCCACATGAAATTGTCAAACAAGCTAAAATATTATTACTTAATTACCCTAATAATCCCACAGGTGCTACCGCAACTGAAGAATTTTTTAAACAGGCAATTGAATTTGGTAAAAAAAATAAAATTTTAGTAGTAAACGATTTTGCGTATGCAGCTATTGCATATGATCAGCGACCTGTAAGCTTGTTACAGATTGAAGGTGCTAAAGATTATGCAGTTGAATTGAACACTTTATCTAAGACTTACGATATGGCTGGTTGGCGTGTGGGATATGTATTAGGCAATGAATCAGTTGTCACAGCACTCAAGAAGTATCATTCACATGTGTATAGCACTATATTTGGTGCAATTCAGGATGCAGCAGTTGCTGGGCTTGATTCGGATCAAGAAGCCGTAAATCATATTAGAGATACTTACCAAAAAAGACGAGATGTGTTAGTTGCTGGATTAAGAAATCTTGGTTGGGATGTTGAAGAACCTCAAGGAGCATTCTTTGTATGGATAAAAACTCCAGCTGAGTATGGTGGTCAAAAGTTTGCAGAGTTGATTTTGAAACAAGCAAATGTTGTAGTAGCCCCTGGAATTGGTTTCGGGCCGAGTGGTAAAAATTATATCAGATTAAGTCTAACGCATGATGAAAAAATACTGAAAGAAGTGATTAAGCGATTTTCAGTACTTGAGTATTAATTATCTTGAACGAGAAGAGGTGTAGCCTTTGACAACACAAAAAATTGTTAGTTTTGATCATGTCAGTAAGGAATTTGAGGGTAATAATAAGAGTTCTAAAATACAGGTTTTGAAAGATGTTAATCTATCAATAAATGAAGGCAGTATTTTTGGAATTATTGGATACAGTGGAGCTGGTAAGTCAACATTAATTCGTTGTATTAATGGGATTGAGAGCCCTACAAAAGGGGATATTTATTTCAAGGAAACAGTAATTAATCGAATATCAAATGTTGAATTAAGAAAACGAAGAAAAGAAATTGGAATGATTTTTCAGCAATTTAATCTAATGCCCTCACGAACGGTTTTTGAAAATATTGAATTACCTATCAAGTACAGTGGTAAATCAAAAGCGGAAATAAAGCAAAAAGTGAATAAATTACTTGAATTGGTCGGACTGCCCGAGAAAATCAATACTTATCCAGCAAATTTATCCGGAGGCCAAAAGCAACGAGTTGCAATTGCAAGAGCATTAGTCAATGATCCACAGATTCTGCTATGTGATGAGGCAACAAGTGCGCTGGATCCACAAACGACGGCGGATATTTTAGAACTATTAAAAAAGTTAAATGAAAATTTAGGAATCACTATTATTGTTGTAACTCATGAAATGCATGTAATTGAAGACCTCTGTGAATATGTAGCTGTACTAGATAAAGGACGAATTGTTGAACAGGGGGAAGTCTATTCGATCTTCTCCAATCCACATAATGAATTAACAAAGAATTTTATTGCAACTACTTCTAAATTGAATTTACCAGATGAAGTGTTGCATAGCGATTTGTTGGCACTGTCAGGAAACAAATTATTAATTAAGATTACTTACGTTGATAGTGAGGCAGTCGAGCCACTAATTTCTTATGTTTCAAGAAAATTTGAGGTAGATGCAAATATTATTGTTGGTGATATTAAGATTCTTCAGCAAAAGCCATTAGGTGGTTTAGTAATTATTCTAGACGGTACGAAGGCGCATATAAAAGAAACAATTGACTACATTAAAGGACAAAACATCAGGTTGGAGGTGTTGGAACATGCCAAGTAAACTATTTCCAAATGTGGTTTTAAACTATTCGATATTTAAGCTAGCTATTTTGCAAACGCTAGAAATGCTTGTAATTACAGCAGTAATTTCTTTTTGTATCAGTATAATTTTTGGAATTATTCTAGTAGTTACCAAAAAAAATGGAATTTTAATGAACACTGTCATTTGGAATGTTTTCGATAAAATAATAAATTTATTTAGATCAATTCCGTTTATTATCTTGATTGCAGCATTGATTCCTTTAACTAGGCTTATTTCAGGAACTGCAATTGGAGTAAAAGGAACTATTTTTCCATTGATTGTTGGGATAGTTCCCTTCTTCTCACGACAAATTGAAGCCGCTTTGAATGAATTAGATGGAGGACTGGTCGAAGCCGGTCAAGTTATGGGATTATCACCTTTTCAAATTATTTATTCAATCTACTTGAAAGAAAGTATTGGGAGTATTGCTAGGGTAACAACAATCACAATTATTTCATTAATCGGGTTGACTGCAATTGTTGGAGTTGTAGGTGGTGGTGGAATTGGAGATTTTGCTATTCAGTACGGATATCAACAAAATCAGCAGGATGCAACAATTGCTTGTATATTAGTGTTGTTAATTATTGTTTCAATAGTTCAAGTTATTGGAACTTTAATAAGTCGAAGAGTTGAACATTAGGGGAGGAATAGATATGAAAAAAAATTGGGGGATAGGACTTTTCCGTCCATTAATAATTATATTAATATTTGTTGGAATTTCTGGGATATTAACTGGATGCAGCGGTAAATCGTCTAGTACTAAAACAGTTAAGGTTGGTGTTGTTGGGACAACAGATAATCCAATTTGGAAACAAGTAAATAAGAATTTAAAGGGACAAGGTATTAAAGTGAAGCTAGTATCTTTTTCTGATGGAATTTTGGCAAATCAGGCACTTAACAACAAGGAATTAGACATGGTAGCTTTTCAACATTATGCTTTTTTACATCAAGAAGAGAAAGAAAAAAATTATAAATTTTCTGTAATTGCACAAACATATTTAACACCAATGAATATTTTCTCTGATAAGATTAAGAGTGTTAAGGATATTAAAAAGGGTGATAAGATATCTATTCCTAATAATGTGACAAATGCTGGCAGAGCTCTAACAGTTCTTCAACAAGCGGGATTAATTAAATTGGATGCAAAAGCAGGTGATATGCCCGCTATAAAAGATATTACTGAGAATAAATTGAATTTAAAAATTTTGCAACAAGATCCAGCAAAAATTATGAATCTTTTGCCAGATGTCACGGCAGGTATTACTAATAGTAATTTTGTCAAAGTAGCACATAAGGATCCAATTGATGATGCCATCTATAAAGAATCTTTTAGTTATTCAAATAAAGCTAATAAACCATGGATTAATGTGATTGCGGTTAGATCAAGTGACAAAAATAATGCAACCTACAAAAAAGTTGTTAAGGCATATCACAAGAAAAATGTAATTAAAGTTTATCATACAAAATTCAAGCACATGTATGTACCTGCTTTTAAGGCTGAAAAATAAAAAGGAGAGAGAATGATTTCACAAGGAGGACCGCAGCGTTATATATCCGATACAGAGGCATATCAGGAATTACCATTATTTATACAGGATTTGCAGGTAAAGCGCATATTGTTTTTACATGGAAGTAAGTCATTAGCAGTAGCAAACCCCTTTTTACCTTCTTTTGGTGATAATATTGAAGTAATTGATATTTTGTTTAGTGGTGAGTGTACGTACGACGAAATTAAAAGAGTCCAAGAAATTGCATTTTTGCATAAAGTTCAAATGGTTGTAGCTCTTGGAGGAGGTAAAGTACTTGATACTGCTAAAAGCGTGACAACGGGAACATTAATGTATTTGGTATTAATCCCGACTTTAGCAAGTAATTGTGCACCATGGTCGGCATTAAGTGTGCATTATAAGGGAAATGGTGAGCATTTTGATCACAAAGTTTATAAGGAAACTGCTAATTTAATGTTACTAAATCCTGAAGTAATCATGAATTCTCCTGTAAAATATTTTGTGGCGGGAATTGCTGATACATTGGCTAAATTTTATGAATCTCAACTGATTTTTGAAAAGCTACCGGAAGAAGAATATACGGTTGCACTTGAAATTTCACAACAAATGGCACTTAAATGTAAAGAGACTCTACTTAAACAGGCAATTCCTGCAGTTGAAGATATGAAGGCAGGTAGACTCTCACATATTTGGAGAAATGTTGCAGAAACAATTATTGTCACTGCAGGAACGGTTGGTGGATGGGGAGATGCTTTTGCTAGATCAACAGGTGCCCATGCAGTGCATGATGCATTAACGTTATTCCCACAAACGATTGATTTATTACATGGAGAAAAAGTTGGTTATGGAATATTAGTTCAACTTGCAATCGAAAAGAGATTTACGGAAATAAAAAAACTAATGCCTTTTTACCGTAAACTTGGCATCCCTACAAATTTTTCTGATTTGAACTTGGCTAATCTTAGTGAAACGGATATTAATAAAATTGCTGAAGCTTCTGCAGATAAAGGAACAACTATGACATTAATTCCACTACCAATTGATGCATTGCGGGTAAAACAAGCAATGCTGCAGTTAGAAAAAATTACAAGGGAAACTGAGGAATAGATATTTCTTTTAAAAATCTGTTGAATGACGGGAAAATTTGAGCCTTAAAATCTTTAATTCAGTACATGTGGTAACAACATGATTTCAATTACAAAACAAGAGTGGTTAACCAGATAGTCGAGGTTTAGATATCTGATTGACTACTCTTTATTTTGTAATTTAGTTACTTTTTGCCAGATATTATTTTTTTACAATTCCATATTCGATCATATCCATATAGCTTTTAACCTCGGCAATAATATCTGTCATATCTTCTATTCGTTGTATTTTTGGATGCTTTTCAAAATAAGACTGAATTTTTTTTGAAATTTCTTGAATCATGATGGATAAATAGTTTTTTACTGTTTCTTTATTAAGCCCAGGGCGCAACTCTAACTTATCAACAACTGAATTTACAATTATACTTTGTGTTTTCTCTGCCCACTTATTAAATGTTAAGAACACCTCATTTCTAAGTTGTTCAGGCATATTGATGTCGTGTGCGTATACTCTTGTTAACAGGCCGAATTCGTGCGGATATTTATGTGATAATTCGGTTTTGTACTTGGTTGCACGAATAATCATGTTTACTAAATCAGTAGAATCAGTCCAAACATTGAAATCTACAACTGAAATCAGGGTGTTCATTGCTTGGTGGACTGCTGCTACATACAATTTTTTCTTATTATCAAAATATCTAAAAACAGACCCTTTTGATACACCAGCCGCTTTGGCTATTGTATCAGTACTTGCTTGAAAACCATCAGTTCCAAAAGCCATAACAGCTGCAGCAAGGATGGCCTTCTCTTTTTGTGGATCCCTTGTTAGGCGCTTTGCCATTATTAATCTCCTTTAGAATTTATCCATTCTTATTGTGATAGCTATGCTAACTCTCAATGTCCCTGCGATTATATCCAACGAAGCCAAGCACAAGCATCACAAGTGCAATCCCAGTCATCCAAGTTACTGGGACAACGTCAATGTGCTCCAATGGAACTTTTCTAAACCAATAGAAGGGCGATAACTTCATTGCCCAAGCTGGTAAATCAATTAATCTGCCAAAGTAGGAAATTACAAATGAACCACCGAGAGCGACCCAAACAGCTGCACGCCATTTTGGCACAAACCCAATTAATGCAACCAAAATTCCAGTAAAGAGCGCTAAAATGGGTAACATTGCAATGAATATTTGCCAGAAATATTTAAATGCTAACGGTTGTCTTAGAACTGAATTACCAGCTTCCATGGTAGCTATCAAAGCTGCAAATAAAATAATTACTGAAAGAACAAAGCCGTAAGCCATGTATGCTGCCAGTAATTTGGATCGACTTTGAGGCTTTGTACTAATTATCTGCAAGTATCCCTGACGTTCTTCAGTATAAAGATGACTAGTCACCATTGCACCACCAACAACTGCAAGAACACTAAAGATAACTCCTAAGATACTAACGAAAGACAAGATTTGGTTCTGTTCCAAATGGCGCATAACATTTTGACCAAGGACTTGGCGCACGACAGGTGAATCATTTGCAATTTTACTAATACTATTGAAGACTGATCCATAGCTGGCACCTAAAACAGCCATACCAATAATCCAAAAAAGACTGCTTGTTTTTTGGTTCCAAAACAATAGTGTTCCAGAGCCGCGAAGAAAGCGACTTGTTCGTTTACCACCACGAACTTGAATAATTCCGGAATCAATATCACGATTGCCATTTAAAAGGACGGCGACAGCAAAACCGATTATTCCCAGTCCAAGCAGCAAGATGACTGGCAACCAATTGTTTTTCGTGTAGATATCAGCTTTTTCAATCCATCCAAATGGTGAGAGCCAAGTATAGTCTGGATTGGAAACATCGGTCATCATCTGTACTAAATATGTTATTCCAAAGAATGCATAATTATAGATAGTGACATTATGACTATCAGCAACCAATTGCGCAAAAATAAGTGAAATTAACCCAAAGCTTAAACCGACAGCACCTAGTGTAATTGCAAACAACCAATTCCCATTTTCATCACTTTCAGGCATGTTTGCAGCCATCATTCCAGCTCCTGTTGCAATAACAAACACACTATTAGCAATCACTAATTCCAAGCAGGCTGCCGCAAGTGGTGCTAATCTGCCAACTGGATGGCCGCCCAAAACCATTTCAGTTAGACCAGATTCTTCTTGACCACGGGTTATGCCAACTGAAAGTGAAAAGTTGAAGATCACTACGAAGATACCCCAAAAAACCATCATCTCGACTGCAAAAATAATGGCGGTGTTTAAATGATTTGTTGTCAGTGGGCCGAATAATGACACCATTGCTTGAGACTTCAATGTTTGTGCAATTGCTGAAATCTGTTTAGTTGTTCCATAAATACTCTTGAACTTTGCGGCTACTGCAACGAACATCCCTACCATTACAATTAACCAAATAGTCATTTTTAGCCAATCGCGCTTTAAATTCGCTTTTAAAAGTGTAAATGTCTGAGTATATTGTGTCATGTTACTCGCCACCTTTTTGTTCATCAGCAGATTGGTAATAACGCAAGAAAAGATCCTCTAGCGTTGGGGGTGTTGTTTTCAACTGGAGAATGATTTTTGCTGAAAGCAAGGTCATAATATCTCCAATCTGGTCCGAATCAGCACTAAACTCAGCAGTTGTTCTAGCTGAATCACTGAACTTTAATTGATAAACACCAGCAACTTTTTGTAACTCATCAAGTGGCTCTTTTGTGCGAACAGCCACAGTATTACGCGTTAGATGCTGCATTGACTCCAGCGAACCAGTTTCGATTACATTTCCTTCACGAATAATGGCAATCGTGTCACACATTTTTTCAACTTCTGAAAGAATATGGCTTGAAAGCAAAATACTTTTGCCGTTCTTTTTAAGTTCAGCAATGTGATGTTGAAAAATCACTTCATTTAGCGGGTCCAGTCCCGAAGTTGGTTCATCAAAAATATATAATGAAACAGCAGTCGAAAATGCCGCTATTAGTGCAACCTTTTGCCGGTTTCCTTTTGAATAGGTACGATTTTTCTTACTAGTATCCAATTTGAACTCTTTGATTAAGTCATCTGTTTTAGTCGTATGCTTTTGTCCAGACATATGCAGCAGTAAATCAATTGTCTGCCCGCCAGTTAAATTAGGCCACAGATAAACATCTCCTGGCACGTAAGACAGATTCTTATGAACAGCAACGGAGTCTTTCCAAACATCTTTGCCAAAAACTGCTGCTGAACCACCCGTTGCTTTAATTAGTCCCAGAATCACACGAATTGTTGTAGACTTTCCTGCACCATTTGGGCCAATAAAGCCTAATACTTCACCTTTATGGAGCTTTAGATTAACATCTCGCAATGCTTGAAACTTCCCAAAGGATTTCTTTAAATTTTTTGTCTCTAAAATAATTTCATTATCCATTGCTAATACCTCCCATACCCCAGAATGAGTTGTTTCTTTTATTTCACTCATAGTATATATAGTGATGACTGATCAGTCAATAACTTGGTAGTCATTATTTAAAAAGGGTTTTCTAGTCAGTAAAATGTCTTGATACTGAGGGTTTATGACGGTCATTGTGTAGAAGGGTTATTGAAATAAAACATTATAATTTGGTTGTTAATTAATAAATGCAGAAGAGGGAGCATGACATAAGACGGGAAAAATTGAGTACTGATTTGACGGTAGATGGAGAATTTTGATTTATGAAACATGTTTATTCGTAACAAATAGAAGGAGTAGTCAAAAGTTGACTTTTATACCGAACACCAAAAAGCTCTGAAAGTGTGACTCAAGTCGATAAAACTTAACTTTTGTCTCAACTTCAGAGGAATATTTTTATATTTGCATTTTGAATAGTGAACTTTAACGATTAACGAGATAATGACTGGTCTGAAATGTAAACAAAATAGCTCATTTTAAAAATCAAATTTGTCTATTACTTTTTAGTGTCCGGCCATTGATCTATGCCATTAGCAAATGCACCTTTTGGATTATGCCATTGAAAGTTATCATACCAAAGATCACGTTTTCCTTGATCAAGCGCATTAAGCTGTTGAACATCTTCAGCACTTAATGAGAAGTCAAAGATCTGGCTGTTTTGAATAATTCGTTTTTCATGGACAGATTTAACAACGGTGATAATATTTCGCTGCCATTCCCACCGTAAAATAATCTGAGCAGCTGAGCGATCATACTTTTTAGCTAAGGCAGTAATGACCGGATTCGTCAAAGACGCACCGCCGCCAAGTGGTGACCACGCTGTCATTTCAATTTTATGGCTTTGATCATATTCCAAAATTCCATGTTCCTGATTAGTTGGATTGAATTCCATTTGATTAACGGCTGGTATGATTTCAGCTTCGTCAAGCAGCTTTTTCATCCGGTCATTATCAAAATTAGAAACACCAATGGCTCGAATCTTACCTTCACGATACAATCGTTCCATTGCATGATAGCTTTCAATGTAGGTCTTATCTACCGGCCAGTGTATCAAATAAAGATCGACATAATCGAGCCCTAAGTCTTTCAGTTGGTTTTCAAATGCACTAGAAACTTGAGCATAGTCTCCTTGCTCACCATTATCAAGCTTAGTTGTAACAAAGAGATCGGATCGCTTTAACCCTGTCTGTTCCAAACCAAGCTTAATCCCGGCACCAGTACCCTGCTCATTACCATACTGTCGGGCAGTATCAATTCCCCGGTAGCCATTTCGAATTGCAGTTGCAACGGAATCGCGAGACGTCTGGTTATCGGTTTTCCAAACTCCCAAACCAAAACGCGGCATTTTAACGCCGTTATTCAAGGTAATTGTTGAATGTAATCCGTCCATTATGAAACATCTCCAATCATTTTATGAACCACCTAAAGAATAACACACCAATTAATACGATACCAAACGAAGAAGATGGAAGTAATGCATAGAAAAATAATAAAGAAGCTTCTGAAAATCACTGGAGTTTACTAAAAACATGAATACTTAATTCAAACAAAAGAAGCGGATTAATAAGATTGAAGTGTATATTCAAAAATTGAATACAAAATCTCCAAATTATTTGGCAGACATAGTTTGATGATATGTTGCATCTGGATTGATAATTCAATATATAAATTAAAATTATCGATTGTGTACAAGCTTAAAGATAGAAAATGTGCTTGACATCTTTTTTGAAAGCGCTTATTATTACCTTGTAAACAAAAACAAACAAAAGTAGTTCAAAAACAAACATAAAAAGAAGGTGAGAAATTGTCTTTACTAGAAAAGAAAGAACTTTTTGTAGTAAAAGATACTTTTGTTTCAGATCAAAAGAATAAGGAGGATGTTTTTAAAGAGGTTTTTAGCAAATTAAGTGCTGAAGGGTTGGTAAAACCAGAATTTTTGGAAAATTTGTTATTACGGGAAAAAAATTTTCCTACTGGTATTGATTTGTCTGTAGTAGATCCTGATTTACCAAACGTTGCAATTCCGCACACTGAGGGAAAATTCGTGAATGTGTGTCAAGTGATTCCAATTAAATGTAAAAACCCAATAACTTTTTACAATATGATTGAACCGCAAAAAAAGATAGAAGTAAGTTTTTTGTTTATGATTTTAAATAATGATCCAGAAGGACAATCCAATATTTTGGCTCAAATCATGGATTTTTTAACAACAACATCAAAGAATTCGCTCAAAGCATTTTTTAAAGCAGATGAAGATATAGTAATTTTTAATTTTTTAAATAATAATTTCAGTTAGGCGCTAGTGCTTGTCTTTTTGAGACAAACTAAAATTCAAAGGGCATATTTATGTATTACCTTTATTCGATTAGTTAGGAGGATATCTGAATAAAACTATACTTTTTAAATTTTTAGACAGAAAGTTGAAAACTCAGCAATGTATAAAAGATTTGACTGAAAGGGTAAATCTAATAATACGAGGAGGGAATATTATGATTAAAATTTTAGCAGCTTGTGGAGCTGGAGTTAACTCAAGCCATCAAATTAAAGATGCAATTGAAACTGAATTTAAGAATCGTGGATATAATGTGAAAGCTGATGCAGTTATGGTAAAAGACATCACAGAGGATATGGTTACACATTATGATATTTTCACGCCAATAGCTAAAACTGATTTGGGATTTACACTTGAAATACCTGTAATTGACGCGGGACCAATTTTGTACAGAATTCCGACAATGGCCCAGCCGGTTTACGATAAGATTGAAGCAATTATTAAAGAGAAAGGCCTTAAATGAATTTTGATTTGAAATTTACTGAAAAAGGAAGGTGGAATAATGTTACACACAATAATTCAAGTGTCCAACACAATTTTTAAACCAATTATAAATCTAGGTGCTGCTCCAATTATGTTAATCGTATTAACAATAATTGCGTTAGCGTTTGGAGTTAAATGGACACGAGCTCTTGAAGGCGGGATAAAGCTCGCAATTGCTTTGACAGCTATCAGTGACATTATAAATATTTTAACTACCGCATATCAGGTGCCTCTGGATGCATTTGTTAAGTCAACAGGTATTTCGCTAAAAATAATTGACGTTGGGTGGGCTCCACTTGCGACAATTACTTGGGGTTCAGCGTATACTCTATTCTTCTTATTAATAATGATTATAGTCAATGTTGTTATGTTATTTTTGAAAAAAACCAATACTTTGGATGTTGATATTTTTGATATTTGGCATTTATCATTTACAGCATTAATGGCAATGTACTTTGGAGCAAATTTATTTGTTGCGACAATTTTGATTATCTATGTTGGGGTTTTAAAAATTATAAATTCAGATTTAATGAAACCAACTTTTAATGATTTATTAGACGCACCAGATGATAATCCTATGACCACTACTCATTTGAATTACATGATGAATCCAATAATAATGGTTTTTGACAAAATATTTGATAAATTATTTCCTTGGCTCGATAAATATGATTTTGATTCAGCGGAGTTGAATAAACGAATTGGTTTTTGGGGAAGTCATTTTGCAATTGGCTGTTATCTAGGTGTCTTTGTTGGATTAATTGGACGACAAGATCCAAAAGAAATCTTTACATTAGCTTTCACAGGTGGGGTCTGTTTAGAGTTGTTTAGTCAAATTGGTTCTTGGTTTATTGCAGCTGTAGAGCCGTTATCACAAGGCATTTCTACTTTTGCTACTAAAAGATTAAAAGGCCGTCGTTTCAATATTGGGCTTGACTGGCCCTTCGTTGCTGGTCGTGCTGAGGTTTGGGCAGCAGCCAACTTTTTGGCTCCAATTTTGTTAATTGAAGCATTGGTTCTCCCAGGTAATCACATCATGCCTTTAGGATCAATTATTGCAATGGGGGTTACTCCAGCGTTATTAGTTGTCACTCGTGGGAAAATTATTAGAATGATTGTTATTGGTGCAATAGAAATGCCAATTTTTCTTTGGGCGGGAACCTTATCTTCACCGTTTATAACACAAGTTGCTAAACAAGTGGGAGCGTTTCCATCGGGTGCTGCAGGGCATCAAATTGCGGAGGCAACTAAAGAGGGACCAATTGAACAGTATCTTGCTTATTTAGTAGGAAAAGCATCAACTGGCGAGATAACATTTTTGTTGTACGCAGTCTTGGCATTAATAGCTTATGGATTAATCTTTTGGTGGTATGCGGGCCAAATGAAGAAACGTAATACAGAATATGCAGCAATATCCAAGGAGAATAATTAGTTAGAGGGGTGATTGCAGTGGAGTATTCCAAAGAATTAAACCGAGTATTGAGGTGGTCAGGGATTGTTATATCAATAAATACAGTAGCTGCTATTTTTCCAAATACGGTTATGAAAACTATTGTTACCCTAGTAACTTTGTATTGTTGCTATAAAGCAGTTGGAATAAAACATAAATTTTAAGTGAATAAAGCTAGATTAAAGTTCAAGTTAAAACAGGAATAAACATTATTAGAAATGCATTACCCTTATTTAGGTGATTTTATGTGCTACAATAAACAAAAACAAACATAAAATGCGTAAAAATGAAAGGGATGCAAGTAATTGTTAAAAAAAGAAAGATTGTTAACTATTTTAGAAACTGTCAATCAAAGGGGGATTGTAACAGTTACTGATTTAATTGAAAATTTAAAAGTATCAGATATGACAATCAGAAGAGATTTGGATGAGTTGACTAAGAGTGGCAAACTTATTAGAATCCATGGCGGAGCACAGAGTATCCAAAGTGATGCTTCAACTGAACTTTCGCATAATGAAAAAAAAGAAATTCATATTCAGGAAAAAATTGCGATTGCACAAAAAGCAGCAACTTTAATGAAGAATAAAGATACTATTTATGTTGGACCAGGAACGACGCTAGAGTTAATGTGCAAGTATATTGAAGGTGTACAGGATTTAAGAATCGTGACGAACAGTTTGCCCATTTTTGAAACATTGAAAGATAATGAACAAGTTGACTTGATATTAATTGGAGGGGCTTATCGGGAACGTTCAGGAGCGTTTATTGGTGGTTTGACTAACACAATGCTATCGCAGTTTAAATTTGATTATGCATTCATCGGAGTAAATGGGATTCACAGTGATAGCATAATGACCGCAAATTTGGAAGAAGGTGATTCTCAAAGAATTGCTTTAAATAATGCACAGCAGAAAATAATTGTGGCTGATTACCATAAGCTTAATAAAGATGATTTTTATAAATTTTATGATTTATACGATATTGACTGTTTAATCACAAACAAAGAAATCGGCAAGGAAAAGCTTAAACATTATCAACAGTTTACGACAATAGTTGTTACTGATTAATTATAGACATGGGAGGATTTAGCAAATGAAAATTGCATTAGCAGCAGACAAAGATGGCTTTACTTTAAAAGAACATATTAAAACTTTTTTGAGACAAAAAGATTATGAGATTTTAGATTTATCAGAAAAACCAGCAAATGATTTTATTGATTCATCTGTGGAACTTGCACATATTATTTTGGATAAAAAAGCTGATCGTGGTGTGATGTTTGATGAATATGGACTAGGGTCAGCAATGGCAAGTAATAAAGTTCATGGTATGGTGACTGCAAATGTTAGTGAAGAAAATACCGCACATATGACAACGCAGCATAATGGAGCAAAGGCAATTGCAATTGGGGCAGGGATTGTTGGTGAAAGGCTTGCTGAACAAATTGTTACTGCATATTTAAGTGTTGATTATGCAGGTGGTAGACACCAAATTAGGCTTGATATGCTAGAAAAAATGTATTAAAAAATTTGTAGTTTATTTAGGAGGGATAGAACTATGATTATTGCACTTGGAAACGATCACATTGTTACAGATGTTAAAATGCAAATTTCGGATTTCTTAAAAGCAAGTGGACACCAAATAATTGATGTTGGTACTTATGATAATACGAGAACACATTATCCAATTTATGGGTTAAAAGTAGCTGATTTAGTTCGGGATGGCAGAGCTGATCTCGGGGTAGTTCTTTGCGGCACAGGTGTTGGAATTTCTACTGCGGCCGATAAAAATATTGGCATTCGGGCTGCATTAGTAGGTGATGTAGCATCTGCAAAGTACGCAAAAGAGAAATTAAATGCAAATGTGATTTCCTTTGGTGGAGCGGTTGTAGGGGAGCATTTGGCAGAAGATATTGTGGCAGCATTTATAAAGACTGAATATCAAGCAACAGCAGAGAATAGAAAGCTGGTAGAAAAAATCAATCAGGTTGAACAAGACAATACGGATCAACATGATAATCCACATTTTTTTGATCATGAAATGAATTTATGGTCTGAAGGATATTATCATGACTGAGGGGGGATACTAGTTGAATACTTTAATTAATAGTAGTGGAGAAAAGAAAATGAGGTTAGAACATATTACAAATGAAAACGGTATCATTTCAGCGTTAGCTATTGATCAGCGTGGTTCATTGAAAAAAATGTTGGCTTCAGCTGCAGGAGAAACAAGTAATGAAACGGATATTGTAGAATTTAAGGAATTGATTTCGAGTGAATTAACCCCATATGCTTCTGCAATTTTGTTAGATCCAGAGTATGGATTACCAGCAGCAGAAAAACGTGCTGAAAATGCAGGATTGTTAATTGCCTATGAAAAAACGGGGTATGATATAACTGCTCCTGGTAGAATGCCCGATTTATTAGCGGATTGGTCTGCTTTGAAATTAAAAGAGGCTGGGGCAGATGCAGTTAAGTTTATGCTCTACTATGATGTCGATGAAGATAATGAGATAAATCGTCAAAAACAAGCATTTGTTGAACGTATTGGGGCAGAGAGTGCTTCTGTAAATTTGCCTTTCTTCTTAGAATTAATGTCTTATGATACCAAAATTTTGAATACAAAGAGTCAAGCGTATGCAAAAATCAAGCCACATAAAGTTAATGAAATGATTAAGGAATTTTCCCAAGAACGGTATCAAGTAGATGTTTTAAAGGTGGAAGTTCCAGTTGATATGACATTTGTGGAAGGATTTAATGAAAACAATAAAAGTGTTTATTCTAAAAGAGAGGCAGCTTTATTTTTCAAAAAACAGGCGGAACTAACAAATAATATACCGTTTATTTTTCTGAGTGCAGGGGTTAGTGCACAATTATTTCGAGATACATTGAATTTTGCGGCTCAATCAGGTTCAACTTTTAATGGGGTTCTTTGTGGTCGAGCTACTTGGAGAGGTGCAGTTGATCCTTTTGCCAAAGAAGGTAATGAATCTGGAAAGCGCTGGTTAGATACTGTGGGACGTAAAAATATTGAGGAGTTAAATAAAGTGTTGCAGGAAACTGCTAATTCAGTGTTTGAAAAGCTTAAGTAGTTGCCGTTGCCCAGTAAGAGAAGCAAACGTGTATTTTATCGGGGGCTTCTCTTACTTTTTTTGCATTAAAAATTTGTTGGAAATAATTAATACCAGTTTAGGAGATGAAATATATGATTGTCACAATTGAAAATCAAAATTTTCAAGCGATAATTGATTCCGTGGGAGCCCAGCTTATCCATCTGTATGAAAAACAAGAGGATTTTGATTATATTTGGAATAATGAGAGTTGGAATAAACATGCGCCAGTGTTATTTCCCGCAATTGGTCGTTCAAATCAAGACAAATATTTACTTAATAATAAAGAATATAAAATGCCTCAACATGGTTTTATAGCAAATCAAGAATTTAAAATTATAACTCATACAAAAAATACAGTAACTTTTGCGGTTAGTGAAAATACGGAAACTTACAAATTATATCCGTTTGCTTTCAATCTAATGATAACTTTTGTTCTTTTATCTAGTGGGTTATCTATCTCGTTTTCTGTGAAAAATAATACTACTATACAGATGCCCTTTTCGCTGGGATCGCATCCAGCGTTTAACGTTCCATTAGATGGGAAAGGAAAATTCGATGATTATTTTTTAGAATTTGATGGTGATTTTCAATTACCACTGGAAAGTTATGAAATTATAAAAAATCCTGTACCATATAGAACCGGGAAGGCCGAATTTTTCTCTGAAAATAAAAAAATCAAATTAAGTTATAAATTATTTGAAAAAGGACTACGAATTATTTCAAATTCTAATGTCAAAAAAGTGAAATTATTTTCAGTGTATTCTGACCATTTTGTGATAATTAATTTAGAAGATTTTGCGAATATCTGTTTGTGGACGAAGGAAACGGAAAATTTAGCATTTATGTGTATTGAACCATTTAATGGATTACCAGACGTTATCGGTAATTCCTGTTGACTGGAATAAAAAAGAAGCAGGTTATAAATTAGCTCCTGGAAAAACGAAAACGATGAAGTATGAAATTTCTTTGAAATAGTAAAGTGAGGTAATTAGATGCAAGAGAAACAAATGTTACTAAAATTGCAACAAAGAAATCCTGAATATCAAATTAAAAAAATTGATCAAAATGGGTTTAATGATTATGGAAATTTATTACAAGAATATGATTTAACGGATATAAAAAAATTTTTTGGGAAAAAAATATGTTGTGCAAAAAATGGAAATTTTTATAATCCATCAAATAATTATTTAGAGAATATGGAAACGATTGAGAAAATTGGATATGATATCTACGCAGGAATGAATTTCACGGCTGGAGAATGTACCGGACAAACTCAAAGCTTTTCAGCAGTTGAGTATCATCAAGGAAGTGAAATCAATATTATGCTAACGGATGTCGTAATGGTTTTAGGAAAGAGAAATCAAATCATAAATGGGTTCTTTAATGCGGCGAAAGATGCAACTTTATTCTTCATTCCAGCAGGAACAGTAATTGAAATGTATGGTGATACACTGCACTATAGTCCCATAAAGGTTCATCAAGAAGGATTTAAGGCGGTTGTAATGGTATTACAAGGAACTAATCAAGCTTTACCAAATAATTTCTGCTCAGAGAATACATGGATTGTTAAGAAAAATAAGTTTCAAGCAGCACATGCCATTAGAAAAGATAAAATTGCAAAAGGAGTTATTGTGGGAGTTTCAGGAGAACTAATTAAATTGAAACAAATTTAATTATTAAAGGGGATGAATTGAATGATTTTGACAGTAACAATGAATCCATCAATTGATATGGCCTATGATTTATCAAGCTTACAGCTAAACAAAGTCAATCGAGCCATTGCAGTTCATAAAACAGCTGGAGGCAAGGGGCTAAATGTAACACGAGTAATAGGTCAAATGAATCAGCCTGTAATGGCTACTGGAATATTGGGTGGACGTTTTGGAGAATATATTTCCGATAAATTAGCAGAAGAAAAAATTGAAAGTCAGTTTACAAATACTGCAGGAGAAACACGTAATTCAATCGCATTATTACATGATGGAAATCTACAGACAGAAATATTAGAAAAAGGACCAATAATTACTGAAGAAGAGCAAAAAATATTTCTGGAAAATTTTAATTATTTACTAGGAAAAGTTAATTTAGTAACAATTTCTGGAAGCTTACCAAAAGGTACTAAAGCTAATTTTTATGCTGAATTAATAAAGGCTGCTGCTAAGAAACATGTGGATGTAATATTAGACACATCGGGTCAATCATTAGTTGATGCAATTAATGGGAAGCAATTGCCATTATTGATAAAGCCAAATGCTGCAGAATTAGGAATACTGATTCATCAAGAAGTTACAGACCATGATACTGAGAAAGTTATTAAGGCATTAAAAGCAAAGATCTTCTCTAGACTAACCTGGGTTTCAACTTCATTGGGAAGCAATGGAGCAATTGTAAAGTGTCGCGACGTTTTATATCGTGCGGAAATTCCTAAAGTAAAAGCAATTAATCCTGTTGGATCTGGAGATGCTTCTTTAGCAGGATTAGCAATAGGGATAACATTAGGAAAAAGTCCAAGTGATATTATTAAAACTTCTATGGCACTGGGCATTTTAAATGCGCTGGAACCAGAAACCGGTAAAATTAATGCTAATAATTTTAAAAAATATTTTGATCTAGTTAAGGTGTATAGAATAAATTAATTGTGAACTAAATAATTCTTAATTTAATAATTAAAGCAGTGAAGTTTCTTGATCAGAGTATCTCTTTATTTTTAGTAATTAGATGGAAAGGATTTCACTCAAACTATGTGTTTGTTCTAAATCGTAAGTGATTTTCAATTATAATTTTCGAGAATATTGTCATAAGCAATCTTATTAATTCCCTTCAACCGGAAATGATGAAATTGCTTTTTTAATACACCAATAATATTGAACCTTTAAGAGTGAGAATTAGCGAATAGATGCTTTTATTAGAAAACAATCATTTTTGCAGTAAAATATATGTTAATATTAAAATTGTCTAATAAAATCTTTGATAGGGGTGCAAAAAATGAAGTTAGAGGACTTAAGGAACAAAATTGATAAAAACATGGTTTATTATCAGACATTGTTGAAGAAGGTTATTAAAATTCCCAGTGTTAAAGGGGAACCACTTGCTCAGGCACCGTTTGGTAAACAACCGCGCAAGGTTTTGCAGCAAGTTTTAATAATTGCAGAACAATTAGGGCTTAAAACGAAACAGTTAAACGATCAAGTTGGGTGGGCAGAATTAACTGGAGAAAGTGTTGATTATGTTGCAGCTTTAGGACATTTAGATGTAGTAGCAGCTCCAGCACAAGGATGGAAGACAGATCCTTTTGATTTGGCAATAAAGGATGATTACATGTATGGGCGAGGAGTATTGGATAACAAAGGGCCAATCATGGGGGCATTATTTGCTTTAGCGTTATTGAAAGAAGAAGGATTCAAGCCCAAACAGAGTATTAGAGTTATTTTTGGAACGGATGAAGAATCGGGCAGTAGGGATATGAAAACTTATAATTTAAGCGAAAACCCTCCTATTGCGGGCTTTACTCCAGATGGTAAATATCCAGTTGTCTATGCAGAAAGAGGCATGCTTGGTTTGTCACTAACGACTGACATCAGTGATAACAGTGACGTAAATTTGTCAGAAGTTAGTGGCGATTTTTCAGCGAGCTACATTCCAGATAAAGCTAAAATTAAATTTTCATCTGGAGAAATTAAGGATTATTTTGGGAAAAAATCGCCTAGTAATGCACCAGACTTGGGAGAAAATGCTTTATTGAAGTTGGCAGTAGAACAGCAATCTTTATCAGGACAATTGGGTGAAGTAATGAATTGGTTATACCGAGCAACTGCAGACACATCTGGGAAGAAAATAAATATTAGTTTCACTGGTAAATCTTCTGGAAAATTACAATGTAGTGTTTATGGGATGCTTTTTAGTAAACATCAAAGCAAAATTTGTTTTTCGATTCGATATCCCATTGAGTTAACCAAGCAGAAGTTATTGGATAGATTAAAAAAGCAGATGCCAAGTGAAAGCCAGTTGACTATTGTACGTGAAGTTGCACCACTTTATCATTCACCAAATATGCTGATGATTAAAATAATGCAGCAGGTTTATGAAGATGTTACTGGGCAAGATGGCTCGCCTGTGACTACGACAGGGATTACGTACGCACGCTTTTTATCAAATATTGTCGCTTTTGGTCCGTCTTTTCCGGGTCAGCGTGGGATAGCGCACAAGGAGAATGAATGGTTAAAAATATCGGATTGGAAGAAGATAATTACCATGGAGTATTTAACATTGAGAGCATTAGCTGAGCGAGAAGACAAAGATTTTTATTAAAAAATGGGAAAATTATAAATTTAAGTTGCTTTTATTCTAATTATAATTTAATATATTAAAAGTAGATTAAATTACAATTAATATTATTGGGGGCTAGTTTTTATGATAACGAAGAAACGTTTTGGGGCTTTATTAGGAACTTTGGTAGTATGTACAGGACTACTAGCAGCTTGTGGTAACAAGAGCACGCAAACCAAGCATGTCTTGAATTTAGCTGTAAGCAGTGATCTTACAACAATGGATCCAGCACATGCATCTGATACAACTAGCATGCAAATGCTAGAAAATACAGGTGAAGGTTTTTTGCAATTAGGTAAAGACAGCAAAATTGAGAAGGAATTAGCAACTAAAATTTCTACTTCGAAAGATGGTTTAGTGTACACCTTTACATTGCGAAAGAATGCTAAATGGAGTAATGGAAAGGCAGTTACTGCAAAAGATTTTGTTTATGGTTGGCAAAGAACGGTTAATCCTAAAACAGCTTCAGAGTATGCTTATCTTTATTCGGGAATCAAAAATGCCGATGCAATTATGAATGGTAAGCAAAACTATAAGACGTTAGGGATTCAAGCATTAGGTAAATATAAAGTTCAAGTAACTTTGGAACATCGGATTTCTTATTTCAAATTATTGATGGCGATGCCTGTATTTTATCCACAAAATCAGCAATCAGTTGAAAAATATGGTTCTAAGTATGGGACCAACTCAACCAAAACCATTTCGAATGGACCTTTTATTTTGAAAAATTGGAAGGGAACAAATGAAAAATGGAAATTAGAAAAAAATAGCAACTATTGGGATAAAAAAGCGGTTCATCTTACAGCTATCAACTTCCAAGTAGTTAAGTCACCATCAACCGGTTTAAACTTGTTTCAAACAGGGAAATTGGATCAAACTCAATTATTGGGTAATCAAGTTGCGAATAAAAAGAAATCCAAGAATTATGTTTTAAATAAATCTGCAACATCTATCTATCTGCAGTTTAATCTTAAAAATCCAACAGACAGTGATCTGAAAGCTGCATTCAACAATGTTAATATTCGTAAAGCCCTTTCATTGGTTTTAGATCGTAATCAGCTCACTAAAAAAGTTTTGGCTGACGGTTCATTATCCGCTAAGGGATTCGTAACAGCTGATTTATCTAAGAATCCAAAAACAGGTGCGGATTTTGCTAGTCAAGCATATGTTAAGAGTGGTGTATCCTATAACAAGACGCTTGCTAAAAAATATTGGGAAAAAGGGCTGAAACAACTTGGAGTTTCTAAGCTGAAAGTTGGACTTTTGAGTGATGATGATGATTCTTCAAAACAAACGGCTGCATTTATTCAAAGCAAATGGGAGAGTCTCCTTCCAGGATTATCGGTAGATGTTCAGAGCATCCCTAAGGCAGTGAGAATTTCTCGCTCAGAAAAAGGTAACTTTGATATTGTTATATCCGGTTGGGGAGCTGACTTTTCAGATCCAATCACATTTTTAAATCTTTATCAGGCTGGAAATTCAGGTAATGCTGGCGGATATGATAATTCAAGTTATAATAAACTAATTGATGACATTAATAACAATCCATCAAATAATGAGGTAGTTCGCTGGGACAATATGGTTAAAGCAGAAAAAATATTGATGAATGATCAGGTAATGATTCCACTGTATCAAAGATCGAATTCCTTTTTGCAAAGTAATAAAATTAAAGATTTGATTGTAAATACAGCTGGACCTGCTCATAATTATAAGGGAGTATATCTTAAATAATTAGCCATTGGAGGACCACAAGTTGAATTTTCTATCAATAGACATTGGGGGAACAAACCTTAAATATGCATTGGTTAATGAGTTTGGTCAGATTATTATCAAGGGGACCAATGCAATTAATACACAAGATGAGATCCAATTTTTAAAATCTCTATATAAAATTATTGATTTGCATGGACAAGATATTCAAGGCATTGGATTTAGTTTACCGGGGGTTGTTGATCCCTTGGCTAAGAAGCTTCTTTCATCAGCTCGTTTGTCCTTTTTAGAAAAAAGTGAGTTCTTTAACGAGCTGCAAACAAAGTATGGAATGCCAGTTACCATTGAAAATGATAGTAATTGTGCTGCTTTAGCTGAAAAATGGCAGGGGAGTATTGCTGATGAAAATAATGCAGCAATGATTGTTTTAGGAACTGGAATTGGATCCTCAATCTTTTTGAATGGTCAATTAATTAGAGGAAATCACTTTGCTGCAAGTGAACCTAGTTTTATGGTTATTGATAAGAGCAAGACAGGTGTTAACCAAACCGCAGCGTTCTTATCAGCTGTTGGGATGATTGAAGATATTGGAACGCATCTGAGCTTGCCTAACGTAAAAGATGGTAGACGTGTCTTTGCTGCAATTATGGCTGGTGAAGAATATGCTTGGAAGACATTTGTTGACTTTTGTGATCAAGCAGCACTCCTAATGTATAACATTCAAAGTATTCTTGACTTGAACAAATTCGTGATTGGTGGGGGAATTAGCAGTCAACCAATTTTAATCAAACAATTACGAGTTTCGTTTGAAAAATGGCATAAAGTAACATTATTATCTGAACGAACAATTACGATTCCAGAAATAGTCAGTGCTCATTTCTATAATGACGCTAACTTGATAGGGGGAATTGTTCCTTTGATAAGGCAAATTAAAGAACAAAAAAGTGATGTACAGTAACGAGAGGAATTTAATATGTGGGGAATTATAGCTACATGGAGCATGTCGTTAGATAGTATTAAAAATGTTAGTCAAAAATTAAGTTTTAATGAAACAGCTGCTGATATGGTGGTATCGGCTGTTAAGCAAATTGAGGATTTTCCTTTTTATAAATCAGTTGGGTATGGTGGATTACCGAATGAAGAACAAGAGGTCGAATTAGATGCGTCATACATGGATGGGGATACTTTGTCAATTGGGGCAATTGGGGCAGTCAAGGATTTTGCCAACCCTGTGTTGATTGCTAAAAGCCTATCTCAAAGAAAAGTTAATAATTTTCTTGTTGGAACTGGTGCAGAAAAATATGCCAGCATTAATGGATTTCAAAGAAAAAATATGCTGACTAAAAGGGCTAAAGCTTTTTATGAAAAGAGAATTAAGCAAGAAGCAGAGGAGATTAAACCATATGCTGGTCATGATACAGTTGGAATGGTTTGCCTTGATGCTATGGGTTCGATGTCTTCTGCCACATCGACAAGCGGTCTTTTTATGAAGAAGGCTGGACGAGTGGGAGATTCACCGATTCCTGGCTCTGGATTTTATGTGGATAGTCAAGTTGGTGGTGCTAGTGCCACGGGTTTGGGTGAAGACATTATGAAGGGATGCTTGTCCTATGAAATAGTTCGGTTGATGAAAGAAGGAAAGAGTCCTCAGATTGCTTGTGACCAAGCAGTCTTTCAATTAGATAAGCAATTGAGAGAGCGGCAGTTAGTAGCAGGTGATATTTCGGTAGTGGCCATGAATAAAAAGGGTGGTTGGGGTTGTGCAACAAATATTAAAGATTTTTCATTTGTTATCGCAACTGCAGCTAATCCTAAACCGGTAGTATACGTGGCAAATGAATCTGATGGGCACACAAAAATCGAACCAGCGTCATCCAAGTGGTTGCAAGAGTATTTTGCGACACGTGGTATGCAAGCGAATGATTGCTTGAAGGGGTGAGGAGAAAATAAATATCTTAGAAGTTTGTTGTGGAGGATATGAAGACGCACTAAATGCTTCTGCTGCAGGAGCTGAACGAATTGAATTAAATAGTGCTCTTTTCTTAGGTGGTTTAACACCAACTTTAAGTTCTCTACGTTTAATTAAACAAAATACGAATTTAAAAGTTATTTGCATGGTTCGACCGCGGGGTTCTGGTTTTTGTTATAGTGAAGTAGAATTCCAAGAAATTCAAAATTCAGCAAGAATGTTGCTGGAAAATGGTGCAGATGGTTTATCTTTTGGATTTTTAACTAAGAATGCAAAAATTGACTTAGAAAAGACTAGAAAAATAGTTGAGCTGGTTCATTCATATAATAGGGAAGCGGTTTTTCACCGAGCATTTGATTGCTCAACTGCAGCAATGCAGAATATTTATAAATTGGTTGATTTAAAGATAGATCGCTTATTAACAAGTGGTCTCCATACTACCGCTTTTGAGGGTCGGCGATATTTACAACAGATGCAAACTGTATTTGGGCAGCAAATAGAAATTTTAGCTGGGAGTGGAATTAATCCAGCTAATGTTCTTCAAATAATGAATGAGACGGGTATTAAACAAGTTCATGCTTCCTGTACAGAATTAATTTCTGATCAAACAGCTCAAGGTAATCAAGCAGATTTTTCTTACTGGCCCATGCAGCCAAAAGGCAGTCACGAAGTGGTTTCGGAGTTTAAGGTAGAACAGTTATTGTCTGCTATTAATAAATAATAGGCAGTATTTGAATAATCTAAATCAAAAATATGAGCTTTGACAGCTCTGTTCGGCAAGGCTTTTATTTAAAGTAACTAATTAATAGCAACATTTATAGTTTTAAGTCTAAGAAAACTTAGTAATTTATTGCTAAAATTAATTAGATGGTATATAATTAAATAAAGTATGAATAGCGAAAACCAAGCTAGAATATACTTACTAGATTGGAATTAAGAGCTAGAACTAAAATATAAAGCAACACAATGGTTTGGGCTAAACCTTAGTAAAATAGAGTAAACTGCTGTCGAATACTGAAATGTATGAGATAAGTTATGCTTGTTCCTAGAAGCTCGGTACTTTAGTGCCGACGTAAGTCACAGAGACTTGGGTCAAAAATTAAATTTTGATCCAGTCTTTTTTGATTTTAAGAATATTTTTACTGTGCAAATTTTAGGAAGAATTTTCCATAATCTCACTTTGTTTTTGGGACTATAAAGTGAAATTAGTAATGAAGGTGATGTTTTAGAATGGTTCTTTAGTTCAACATTAGAATGAGGTTCTATTAAAGCACAGAAAGATGCCGTTAAAGTACAGCAAATTTAAGAAAATGTAATTGTAAGGTAAACTTAAAGACACGAAGTAAAGACCATGAATAGCATGCTACTTCGTTAAACAAATAACTGAGATTAAAATTCTTTGTTTAATTTTTGTAATGTATATTTATAATTATTAAGAAGAAAAGAAGCTGGTTAATTCAACCTAACAAAATGACAAATTGTCAGAATGTTGGAGATTGCACCAGCTTCTTTATATTGAATTGAGAAAATTTGCTCTATTAGCACCAAATATTACAGAACCGTCTTTTATAATAATTTATTTCGTCAGTAATGCTTGATAAAGAACTTAAAATTGCGTTTATCAAAGCAACCATTGAAGAGGATTAGTTATAAACTCATGTTCTTAAAAAAGCTATTTGCTAAAACTATTCAGAGAAGACGCCAATACATCAAAGCGAAATACCTCAGTTTTTTCAGGGGCTAAGAAATTATTAGCTTCTTTGTGTGACCAATCAACAGGATTGCCATAGATATCAGGTAAACCCTCAAATGGTTCCAGGCAGAGCAAGGAATGCTTAGTATTTTCCTTAGTCCATAAACATAGATAGCGGAAATCTTTAATATTTAATTGAATCTTTCGCTGAGTTTGAGAAGAAGCTAAAGTGACTGAATCAATTCCCTTATTTTCAATAATGACCAGCCCCTCAGCAAACATTGCGTAATTCAAATGTAGCTTTCCTTGACTGTAGTTAGGAACAGTAGCGAGGTCACCACGGCGAAACGGATATGGTTTCTTAATAATTTTGTAATATGATAATTTTGCTGGTGCAGGATCAAATGACAAGGTATAGTCAGTAAACTCACCCTGATGGTTAATTGGGACATTGAATCCAGGATGATTACCAAGTGAAAAGGGCATTACTTCTTTTCCACAGTTTTTCACTTCGAATTTCCAATGCAAACCATTGTCATCTATTGTTGCTAAGACGGTTAATTCAAAAGTAAATGGATACATTTTTTTAGTTTTTTCATCAGCAGAAAGAGTCATGATTACCTTGTCATGCGACTTAGCAACGATTGTAAAGACGAAATCTGATGCAAAGCCGTGTTGTGGCATAGAATACGTCTTTCCGCGATAAACATAACTGTCCTGATTAGAGCGTCCAATAGCTGGGAATAAGATACCGGGGAAAGTAACTGGTTTATCTGACTTATGGAGAGCATTATCCCACACATAATCGTAACCGCTTGCTCGATCAATTAGATGAACTAATCGAACTCCAATCTCGTCAATATTAGCAATGAACTTGGTACTTTCAATAGTTTGCATAATCCACATCTCCTCGTTTTTGAAAACGAATATTTTTGATGAATATTGCCGATGATATGAAGTATGTTTAATGCCTGCTTTAATTGTAGTTTATGATATTGTTACTTGTGGATAATGCACGCTAATACCCAATTTAGTAAAGAAATCAAGCCAAATTGGTGAGGGCTTCTGATCAGTAATGATATCTGTAACTACATTAAAGTCACCAAGCTTCACAAAAGCTTTTTTATCAAATTTTGATAGATCTGCTAGTAAAATAACTAGATCAGCTTGATCAATCATTAATCGCTTTAAACGCGCTTGAGTCTCATTGGTATCAGTAATTCCTGTTAACATATCAATCCCCTTACAGCTTATGACAGCAGCTTCAGTGTTATAACGACGAACTGAACTCTCTGCAAGCTCACCTTCATAACTAAGAGATTGCTTATTTAGCATACCACCGGTTGAAACAACATTAACTTTTGAAATGAAAAGTTCGCGACTCATTTCAGCTGAATTACTTACAATTATCAAATCGTTCCGTTCTTTTAACAATTTAACCGTTTCCATTACTGTCGAACTAGAATCGGCAAAAATTGTGTGTTTATCCCTCAAAATTTTTGCAGCAGTAATTGCAATCTGCTTTTTCTCTTCCACTTTCTCAGAAGCCCGCTTAAAAAATGGAATGTTTGAAACGGTTTGAACGCTGTTAAGCACAGCTCCACCATATGTGCGAGTAATGAAGCCCTCTGCCTCGAATTTGTCTAAGTCACGCCTAATAGTCTCTTCTGTTACCCCAAAACGTGCGCTCAAATCTGATATAACAACTTTTTTATCATTCAACAGCATCTGTTTGATTATTGGATGTCGATTTTTACTGGTCATAACTTCACCCCCTAACAATTGTTGATATAGTTACTAATTGTGAACTAATAAATACCAGTTTATTATACCATTAAAAAGCAGCCAATACGCTTGCTTTATCTCATCGGATAGTGCATTTTGAACAGTTTTATAAAAAAAGCGGGGTTGAGTCAAAAGTTAAATTGTGACCCAGCTCCCCTAATTTATTACGGATAAACGTGTTTCATAAGTCAAACTTCTCCGACTTATGTCACACTCACATTGATTCAAGTTTTAGAAGCGATTAATCTTCTTCTTTATCCTGATCACCCATTAATACAATTTTTTCCATTGCACGTTGTTTAACAGCTTCACGAACATATTTTTGTAATTCTAAGTATGGCAAGGTTTCGTGCTCACGAATTGAATCGCTGGCTGCCAAACCTAGTTCAGTGTGGATGTTAACTTTGCAGATTCCTAAAGAAACGGCTTTTTTAACATCATCATCAGGAATACCGGAAGCACCATGTAATACTAATGGAACCTCAACAGCATTGCGGACTGACTTCAAGACATCAAAGGCAATTTTTGGCTTTGCAGAATATACACCGTGAACATTACCAATCGCAACTGCTAATGAGTCACAACCTGTTCGTTCAACAAATTCAGCAGCTTTGTCTGCTTCAGTGTAGTGATACTGTGCTAAAGCATCCTCGTAAACTTTTTCACGACCAACATGTCCTAATTCTGCTTCAACAGGAACACCAAGTGGATGGAAGTAATCGACGACTTCTTTAGTTTCACTAACATTTTCTTCGAATGGTAATGCAGATGCATCACGCATAACTGAGTTCATTCCATAATTGTATCCATTCTTAACAATATCCATGCTCCGACCATGATCCCAGTGAGTAATCACATGAACATGAGCATGTTTAGCCATCGAAACCATCATGCTGGCGTATTCTTCAAAAATTGTGTTATCAATGAAACCGGTACCGAAAGAGATAATAATTGGAGCGTTCTTTTCTTCAGCTGCCTCCATAACACCTTCGAGCATTTCAACGTTCCAAACATTAAAATGAGGAATGGCGAATCCACCTTTTTGTGCTTTCTTTTCCCAATAATCGATATTTGCTAACATAATTATGATCTCCTTATAAAATATTTTTAAAATTTATTACCAGAATAATTAATTGAAACTTTCTTTCACTTCACCAGTTAATCAGATTCTCAAACACTACTTATTTGGTAGTAACTTTGCCGTCCATATCGGCTTTACCAATATCTTCAACGGATTCATTCCGAGTTTCAATACCTAAAGCCATGATAATAACTGCAGTGATTAATGATATGGCACCCAAAAAGATAAACACACCAGTCACACCCGTGGTAGTTAACAGATAGGCCACGGCATATGGAGCTAAAATACCACTAATCCGGCCAACTGAATTGGCTAAACCTGAACCTCTTAGTTTTGCAGCAGTTGGCCAAATTTCTGGAACATAGACAGCAGAGGCATAACAAACATACATATATACAAAGATAATGAGAAAGAAACCTAGTACAGAAATCATCGTCATGCTCTTCTGGAGGGAGTAAAGATAGCCAAGTATAGCAATGATGATCAGTAAGCCGCTTCCCATTATTTTTCGCGGAATTCGATCAATGATCAATACGGCAATGAAAATTCCAATGGGGGCACCAAACATACTCATAGTGTTTAGCAGCACTGAATTTTTTAAATTGATTCCCTGACTCAAGAAAATTGTTGGTAACCAGTTGATTAAGGTATATTGAACGACATTCATCGAAACCAAAATAAGTGAACCCAAGATAACTCGCTTGAAAAGTTCACCCCTGAATAAATCACTGTAAGGAATCTGGATGACTTTTGGTTTTGCTTCGGCAAGAGTGTCATCAGCGATTTTTTCTAATTTTTTTCCAGTTGAACTTTCAACATTCTTTTCGATTTTATCTAAGATTACATTTGCTTCCGCATAACGACCCTTTGCCTCCAACCAACGAGGTGATTCTGGAAATTTGCGCCAAACTACCAAACATACAACGGTAGATAATATGGCAGGGATTACAAGTTGGATTCGCCAATTCATATTTGGTGTAACGAGTGGTGTAATAAACATGGCGATTAATGAACAAATTGGATAAGACCAGTTTCCGATGAAAGAGGCCCGTGAAGACCAAGTACCACGCATGCGAGATGGGACATATTCTGTGTAGCAAGCAAACAGTACAGTTAATAATGCACCAAGTGCAAACCCCATAACTATGCGAGTGATAATTAAAAAGGTCATGTTCGGTGATACGGCCCCCACTAGCATTGAACAAATATGCAGTGCAATGAAAAGTAGATAACTATTACGACGGCCAAATTTGTCACCGACAATTCCGCCAAGCAAGGCCCCAAAGAACATCCCAGCAGTGGTCAGTGACGAGAAAATTGCAGTTAATGTATTGTTCGTCCAACCAATTTCAGCCAACTGGGCTAACATTATTCCACCAATTGCATTACTCCAATTCACCAATAGTCCAAAAGCAACCATAGCGAATATTTGCCAATGAAATCTAGATGTTGGTAATCTATCTAATCGCTTACCAGCATGTGGTTGAGCATTATTATTCATTTTAAACCTCCTTAAATGGAAATCTTTGAAATCAACATCTTAACTTGAAGCGCTTTCAAATTATGATAAACATCTCCGCTGTCTATCAATAAAACTCAGTTTAGAACTCTAAATGTTGTTTGTCAACAATAAATATAAAAAACACAGATATTTTTGCAAACTTATTATTAGTTAATCATTTATCAATTAATTGCTATATATACAGTGATTAGGTTGATTAACTTTTAATAAATCAAATTTATTATGGAGTAAATAGATACTTAATAAGAGTTTTACAGCCCTGTTTTAACATTTTAGTCACAAATAAATATTTTTTTCTGACATTTTTTGATAAAACTATTGACTTTGTGTAACAGTTTGGCTAGAATCAAGTTGTCTTTGAAAACGCATACATAAAATGGAGGTGATCTTTTTGAATCAGAATGAATTATCCAAATTAGATCAA
Source organism: Liquorilactobacillus sp. (assembly GCF_047719775.1). Taxonomy (NCBI): domain Bacteria; kingdom Bacillati; phylum Bacillota; class Bacilli; order Lactobacillales; family Lactobacillaceae; genus Liquorilactobacillus; species Liquorilactobacillus sp. The sequence goes on along the minus strand of NZ_JBDNTS010000008.1, from coordinate 20,145 downwards.
TTACCGATTTCTAAGTGGCATTGGAAAATGTTTTTTCTCTTGGGACTAGGGCTGCAATTTAATGGTTTTTTAAATTCTTCAGGAAGTTCAATTTTAGCTGATTTAGTATCACGAGGTTGGTCAAATAATTATTATAATGCAATGTTCCAATCAGCTATGATGGTGGGTTTCTTTATTGGTTCATTACTTGGAGGGGCATTAGGTGATCGTATTGGCCGAAAATATGCATATGAGATTAGTATTGGTATCTTCGGTATTTTGGCACTAGTTGCGTCATTTTCACCAAATATCTTCTTTTTAATTACTTGTCGAGCTTTGATGGGAATTGGAATGGGGATGGGAATTGTGCTTGGATATGGTACCTTTACGGAATTAATGCCTGCTCATGTACGAGGTAAATGGTCTGCGCGAATTTCATTTTTGGGGAACCTATCACCTTTGATTGCTACTTTAGTTGGTTTTTTGGTTATTCCAAGAACAAGTTGGCGAATGATGTTTGTAATTGGCGGTATTTTGGCACTTGGTATTTTAATATTTATTGCGAAGTTTTTAGAAGAATCTCCTCGCTGGTATTTTAAAAACGGACGCGAAGCTGAAGGAAAAGCGGTCTTAAACGACATCGTCCAGTCAATTGAAACTGAGCGTGGTGAAAAAGTACACTTTAATATGTCGCTGGAAAAATTGGAAAAAATCGCCCATGAAACTGAGAGTCATGAAGAAAAAGTTCGATTTAGGGACTTTTTCCATGGTACTCTGGGACGTCGAACTTTAGTTTCTTCGATGACTTTGATTGCGATGAACTTGTCCCTTTATACAATCACTGTGTGGATTCCAATCATCTTTGTAGACAATGGCATCAATATTTTAAAATCATTATTAATGTCGACGCTTATTATGGTTGGGGCACCTCTTGGGGTCTTTGTTTCTTCATTAATAATGGATAAAATTCCACGTAAATGGTTTGGTGTGGGCTTTATTCTCGCTATTGCAGTGTTGGGATATGTTTATGCAAATCAGCGCACAGATATTGGGATTGTCACTATCGGTGTATTGTTAACGTTTATTCTGTATATCTATAATAGTTTTTCATCAGCTGTATATGCACCTGAGGTTTGGCCAACTCGCGAAAAAATGCGGGGATTGGGTATCGCGGATGCGATAGGGCGCTTAGCTTCAATTGTAAGCCCATTCCTGATTGCCTGGCTATTAACTGATTTTGGTGCAAAAATTGTTTTCTTAATCGTCGGTTTATTACTTGCAATTTGTGCTTTGATTCTTGCGATTTTTGGGATTGAAACGCGAAATAAATCTTGTGAAGAAATCGATGATCTCTTAAAAAAAGGTAATGATAGTTCAAAAAAAAATATTGATAAAGGAGAAATGAATTATGGATAACACCGTTGCAGTATTAGAAAAGCCCGGGAAGATGGTTATAAAGTCAATACCGGTAGTAGAACCAAAAAATGACGAATTATTAATTAAAATTGCTCAAGTCAGCATTTGCGGTTCGGATATGCATGGCTTTCAATTTGGCCCTTATTTACCTCCGAAGGATCCAAACACAATTGTTGAATTAGGCCATGAAGCTGCAGGCATTGTTATCAAGGTCGGTAGTAATGTAAAAAACTTCAAAGAAGGTGATCGAGTTGCTGTAGAGCCTGGTATTCCATGTGGTAAGTGCGAATTTTGCCGAACAGGTCATTACAATGTCTGTCCAAATGTCGATTTCTTGGCAACTGCACCTAATTATAAAGGGGCACTTACTAATTACATTACACATCCTGCTGAATGGACCCATCATCTACCAGATAGCATGAGTTTAGTCGAAGGCGCTCTAGTAGAACCGGCATCTGTTGGTGTTCATGCAATTGAAGCTGGTGGTAATGTTGTTGGAAAAAGCATTGTTATTCTTGGTTCTGGTGCTGTCGGTTTATTTGCAACAATGGTTGCTCGTCTAAGCGGTGCTAATAAGATTGTCGTAGTTGATGTTCTTGAAAATCGTTTGAAAAAAGCTAGAGAAGTAGGTGCTACGGCAACTTTTGATGGCCGTGACAAAGACATTGTTGAGAAAGTCAAAAAAATTGTTGGTCCTTATGGTGCTGATTTAGTTTATGAAACTGCTGGTGCAGTACCAACTGCAAAATTAGGTTTACAACTGGTTAAGTGGACTGGTACTTTCTTCATCGTTGGAACAATTCCAGATGAGGTTTCAGTTGATTTCTTAAAAATTAACCGCGAAGTCACGGTTCGTACTTTATTCCGTTATTGTAATGATTATGAAAAGACTATCAATTTGATTGAAAGCGGCAAATTAAATGTGCTTGGTATCACCGATAAATATTTCGATTACAAAAATATTCAAGAAGCATTTGATTTCGCTGTTAACCATAAATCTGATTTTCTAAAAGGTGTTATTACTGTTGATGGAAGCTTGAAATAGGGACTGGTGGGTGAGTAACAATGTCTAAATTTGATGTAATTTGTGTTGGCACTGCGATTGTTGATATTCCTTTATATCCGGTTAATCCTGATATTTTGGATCAAGTGTCCTTTCCCTTGGAAGATATCTCAATGAAAATTGGTGGGGATGCTATCAATGAAGCTACAATTATTGCCCGTTTGGGTAATCAAGTTGCTTTAATAAGTGCTGTCGGAAATGATAGTTCGGGAGACTTTATTGTTAATTCTGCAAAAGAAAATGACATAAATGTTGACCATTTAAAACAAAGTGATGATTTAACAACATCAATCAACATTGGATTGATCCATTCTGATGGTGAACGAACATTTCTAAATAACCGAAATGGCAGCCTTTGGAAAATGAGTATCAATGACATTGATGTTGATAGTATCAAGGATGCAAAAATTTTATCACTGGCTAGCATCTTCAATAATCCATTGCTCAATAATCGAGCACTAGTTAAGATTTTCAGACAAGCCAAGAGTCAAGGAATGATTATCTGCGCTGACATGGTTGCAAGTCGTTTGCATGAAAGATTAAACGATATTGCTGAGGCACTGAACTATGTTGACTATTTTTTCCCTAACTATGATGAAGCTTCAATGTTAACCGGTCTCACAGATTTAGATGAAATTGCAGATAAATTTATGTCTCTTGGTGTTAAGCATGTCGTAATTAAGATTGGTAAAAAAGGTGCATTCATTAAGAGTAAGAATGTGAGAACTATTGTTCCTGCTTTTCTTAATAAAGGAGCTATTCACATTGATACTACTGGCGCCGGTGATAATTTTGCTGCTGGTTTTATTTCTGAACTTGTTCAGGATAAGTCTTTTGAAGAATGTGCTCGTTTTGCTAGTGCTGTTGCTGCAGTTTCTGTGGAAGGTTTAGGAGCAACTGCAGGTGTAAAGAGTAAGCAACAAGTTAATCAAATGATTGCAAATTATAGTGTGAAAGGTTGATAGATAATATGAAATTAGGAAAAACAGGACTTAACGTATCAAAGATTGGTCTAGGTACTTGGGCGATTGGTGGCGGACCAGCATTTAAGGATACTGATGACAAAGCGGTTTCAATTGCAACTATCCAAGCTGCCTTAAAGAACGGAATTAATTTCATTGATACTGCTCCTGGTTATAATTTTGGGAACAGTGAAAAAATTGTCGGTGAAGCTATTAAAGGCAACCGCGAGGAATATACTATTATCACTAAATGTGGAATTACTTGGGAACGTAAAGGTGCTCTATTCAATAAGGTTGGAGATCGTCAACTTTATAAGAATTTATCACCAGAATCAATTGCACTTGAATTAAAGGATAGTTTAAAACGATTGCAAACTGACTACATTGATATCTATATGACCCATTGGCCATCAGTTGAACCATATAAAACTTCAGTCAAAGAGACAATGACATATTTGATGGGTCTGAAGAAAAAAGGAATTATCAAGGGTATTGGTGCAGCTAATGTCAATGCAGATGATGTTCGTGAATATCTTAGGTATGGCGAACTAGATATTGTACAAGCTAAATATAGTATTTTAGATCGTGAAGTTGAAGGTGATTTATTGCCATTATGTAAGAAAAATGACATTGTTCTCCAGGCGTACTCTCCCTTAGCTATGGGTATCTTATCTGGTACCATTGGCCGAGATTATGTTCCAGCTAAAGGATCTGCACAGAATGGTAAAAAGTGGTTTGAACCGAAAAAACTAGCTGCGATTAACGATATGTTAGACGCGTGGGCTTCACTGACAGATAAATACAATTGTAGTTTGGCAAACTTAGCGATTGCATGGGTTTTAGCTCAAGGTAACAATGTAAACGTACTCAGTGGTTCTACCACTCCGGAACAACTGGATGAAAATAGTAAAGCAATGCACATCAATTTAGATCCTGCTGATGCGGCTGATATGTTGGAAATGGCCAAAAAAATTGATTAATTGTATTGCTATTACATTTGTACCAATTAACATTTTGAAGCAAGTATTATTTTCAACTTAGCAAGTACATCAATTTCTCCCGAATATGGTGTGAAATGTTACACACTTTCCTAGGGTAGTTAATGAAGAGAATTAGCCTGTTAGCTGACATAGGTGAGAATAACAGCTTGTTTGTCAAAAAATTGAGAAAAAATATTGAAAGAGGGCAATAACAATGAAAGCATTAGCACGTTATGGTAAAGAATTTGGTGGCTATCGAATGATCGATGTTCCCGTTCCTAAAATTGGATCTGAAGACATTTTGCTTCGTATTTGTGCTGCTACAATCTGTGGCGCCGATATGAAGCATTATAAAGTAGACAATGGGTCAGACGAATTTAATTCAATTCGTGGACATGAATTTGCTGGTGAAATTGTTAAGGTTGGCAAGGATGTTACTGACTGGCGTGTTGGTCAGAGAATTGTTTCAGACAACAGTGGACATGTCTGCGGTTATTGTCGCGCAGATGATCAAGGTGATTTTCTAAACTGTATTCACAAGGTGAATCTTGGTTTGGATAACAACCGGTGGGGCGGTGGTTTTTCCAAGTATGTTTTAATTCCCGGTGAAATTCTTCGGATTCATAAGCATGCTATTTGGGAAATTCCAGACAATGTAAAATATGAAGAAGCGTCTTCATTGGATCCCATATGTAATGCTTATAAAGCTGTTGCTCAACAATCGAGTTTACTACCTGGGGAGGATGTTGTTGTCTTTGGTGCAGGTCCACTTGGCCTTTATTCTGTTCAGATTGCTAAGTTGATGGGTGCAAGTCATATTGTATTAGTTGGTATGCAAGAAGACACCGTTTCTCGCTTTGATATTGCTAGGAAATTAGGTGCCACTGAGACTATTAATGGCTCGACAGAGGATGTTGTTGCACGATGCAAAGAGATTTGTGGTGAAGATAATCTTGGCTTGGTAATTGAATGTTCTGGTGCCAATCCAGCATTAAAACAGGCTATTGAAATGGTCCGTCCAAATGCCGAAATAGTTCGGGTTGGAATGGGCTTTAAGCCATTGAATTTCTCTATTAACCGGATAACTGAATGGAACATCAGTATTCTTGGACATATGGCCTATGACTCAATTACTTGGCGCAATGCAATTGAATTGTTGAAGACTGGTAAAATCCAAGTTGAACCAATGATCACGCATCGTTTTGGTTTATCTCATTGGGAAGAAGGCTTCCAAGCAATGGCTGATAAAAAAGCCATCAAGGTCGTTTTAACATATGATTATCCTGATGCCACTGATACCAGCGATTTTTAGCTACAGATAGCGTGAAATAATATAATAAAATATGAGTATTAGCTCAAAACTACAAGTGAATATAGTTCTGTTCTTTGCTATGAGACTTCGAAGTTAGACGGATAGTCTTGACTAAACGTAGGAAGAGGGTAGGTCAAAATTTAATTTGATCCACTCTCTTTTTGTACACAATAAAGTTTTAAACAGTATTAAGTTATTTTATTTAACACTCATAATTAGTGCAATTAAAAGTAATCAAACTAATTTCCTAAAGGTTTACGACAGATACCCATAGAAATATTTTCTTTTTTAGAAATTTCTTGTTTAATAAAAGGGAGAAGACTGTTTTTACTGCCTGATAACATTGTGGTTGTCACAGTAACAGGTAAAGTGGCTTTTTTTCCGTCAGATAGATCGTTAAACCAGTTCTTGATTTCCTCTGGATATAGATTTCCCCATATTGATGATATCCGATTAAAGCCAAGAGAAATATTTTCTTCTAAGTTATTTTCACCGCCAGCATAAATATAAAATTCTTTTTTATTTTGAGGTAATCGCTGCAGTATTTTTTTAATTTTTTTAGGATCACCAGCCTCTTTGATGCCAATCACTCGTGGATCATGCGATATCTCAATTATACTGTCAATACTCAAATCGAATCCTGTTCGTCTGGGGTTGTTATAAATAATCGCTGGTTTATCGACCAGATTAACAATACTCTTGAAATATTGTATGGCTTCTTTTTGAGTTGGTAGTACATAAGGTGAGAAACCCACTAGAATAGCTTTAACAATGTCAGTGTTGTGAACTAAGCCAGCTAATAATTCTGCCTTTTTTTGGCGAATATTTGAAATACCAAAAATTATTTCAAAATCATTTTTAAATTCATCAATATGATTAAGATTTAAAAGTAATTCTTCTTTTTCATAATTTGATAAACTGTGTTGCTCTCCCGTTGAGCCTGATACAAGAACGGAATGAATTCCTCTTTTTTGCAGATTAATAATATGCTGAATAGTTGCTTCGACGTTCAACGATTCATCAGTATTGAATGCTGTTGGTACTGCGATATGGAATGACTCGTTTAAAGTTGACATCTGACATATCTCTTTCTATAGTGAACAAAGTATAACATTTAAAAATTAACAAAAAAGTAAATTTAGGTAAGGATATCTATTAATAATCTTATTCCATGATAAAAAAACAATATTTTTAGAATTTACAGTGCTTTTTGAGTTCAACATGAAGTTGTTAGTATTTTGAAAACTTATTGGACGATTAAGATTTAAAAAGGTAAGAAAATAGTACTTATAAAAAATACCTGACACAAACTATTTTTTAGCTGTGTCAGGTACTCTTTTAAGATGATTTAAAGTTTCTTTTCAAAGCCCTCCATTGGTGCTAAAGAATTTTGATAATCCGTGCTAAGTTCTGGATCATCTGTAAAATGCATGACGGAATAAAAGGATTCTCTTAAATAGGTCTGCATTACTGGTGGAATAGCTAATTCATCCATATCCGATGGACTAATTTGAGTTCGGATACTACTTAAATCATTATTAGCAACTTTTTGAACCCACTGTGGTTCCCTAATAAATTCACGACCGATAGCAACTAAATCGGCACCATCAGCCATTGCTGCAGTGACATCTTCTGGTGTCTCAACAGACCCAATTCCAATGAGCGGAATAATTCCATGTGTGTGTTGGGCAAATTGAGAAATTAATGTTTTTTTATTGCTTGGGTCATTTAGTGATGTGCGTTTATAACTACCAATGGAAAGATGAAGATAATCAACCTTATCCTTGATCTTATCAACAAGGTATAGAGAGTCTTCTAAACTAATTCCGGGTGTTTCAATTTCTTCTGGTGAAATTCGATACCCTACTAAGAAGGGTCTATTTGCATACTTCTTAACAACTTCATTTGCAGTTTCAATGACAGCTAATGGAAACTTTAGCCGGTTTTCTCTGGAACCGCCCCATTCATTTATTCGCTGATTTGAATTCTCAGAATAAAATTGTTGCAGTAAATATGTGTTGGCTCCATGAAGCTCAATACCGTCAAAACCAGCTTTGATAGCTCGCTTAGTAGCTTCACCAAAATCAGAAATAATTTGAAGAATTTCGCTGTTCTTTAGTGCCCGTGGAGTTTCAGAATTTGCTGGATAGCTAGCAGAAATTGCACTGGCACTGACCGGCTTTTCACCGCGAAGAATGGAGCTGTTTGATTTTCGACCAGCATGAAAAATTTGTAAGATGGCTTTAGTATCGTTTTTACGAATGGCTTTAGCTAGCTTAGTTAGGCCAGGCAGCATTTCATCATGGGCGACGGATAATTCCCCTTCAAATCCCTTACCACTATCACTGACATTAGCAACACCAGTCAGCATCATTCCAGGTCCGCCAGCCCGTGCTGCATAGTAATTGAGTTCATCGGTCGTAATCATGCCATTATAAAAGCTGGTCATCGTTGTCATAGGCGACATCACGATATGATTTTTGATTTCTAGGCCATTGTTGAATTTAAATGGTAATAAGAATGCTTTTTTTGCCATCAATTAATTCCTCCTAATATTACTAGATTTTATAAACTATATATAGTATAGTAATCGCGGATATTAAAACAAGTACGCACTAAAAAGTTATATAGGTACTAAAAAGTGCCTAATGTGATATATCTGAAATAATAAGGAGATTAATAATGAAAAAAAGTTATCGTATTGGTGTTGAAGTGACCTTAGATGTAATTGGCGGTAAGTGGAAACCAATCATTCTATGCCATTTAGGCAACGGTCCGCTTAGAACTGGCGAGCTTCGCCGGCGAATCCCCAATATTACTCAAAAAATGTTAACTCAGCAACTACGTGAATTAGAAGAGGATCAGATTATTACCCGCAAAGTCTATAAGCAGGTGCCTCCTAAGGTTGAGTATTATTTATCTGATGAGGGGAAAACACTACGTCAATTATTGGTTACGATGTCTATTTGGGGTGAGAGACGGGTTAAACGGCTCCAAGCAGAGAATCAACCAATCGAATTATTAAGTAGGGATCATAATGGTTATTTGAATTTTTAGCTATGGGAGTATGCCATAAGTGAAGTGCCTTACAAAATTTGGGTACTAACTCGAAGTTACAAACATAGCGAGGACTTTGCTATGAATAATTCGAAGTTAGGCGGAGAGTTTTGACTTAGAAACACGTTTATACGAAATAAATAGAGAAACTGAATCAAAATTTAACTTTTGACTCAGCCCCTTAGAATTTCAGAGTACAAAAGAAAATTAAAATTTTACGGCAACTCAATTGCTTATTTAAGTTTTATGTATTAAAATAATAAATTAGGGAAGCCTAAAAATGATTTAGATTACCTTTGCGAACTTTCTTGCAACAGCTTAAGGAGGTGATTGAAATGACAACAGCAGAAAAAAAGTTAATTTGTATAAGAATCGACGATATTAAGAGTGTTCTAGAAGAAAGACATGTATCTCCAACAGATTTTTCCAATATCTTAAATGCCTTGAAAAATGATATTAATTCAATTTAGCTTTTATTAAAGCGAGCAAATTAGTACTCGGTTGGAGTCCAGTCAATACGTTGTACCCCATGCAAGCGGTAATTTGTTCACTTTTTACTAATACATTGAAAAACTTACAACATAAGCAGGGAATTAAAATAGATATGATTTATATAATAAGGTAAATAGTGTAAGTAAAAAAGAATCTTAAAATTAAGAAGCAATAAATAGTAAACAATCCAAGATTAGTTCTGGTATTAATTGGTGAAAATCAGTTAATATCAGAACTTTTTGTTTTACACTGAAAGTGAAGCTAAGTTCGACTATAGCCCCTGGAACTTCGAGCCCGTATTTTAAAATGACTTCCTTTACTTTCTATGCACAAATATGATTCGGCAAAAGGCTGCCACGCCTAATCACATTGTTTATTACTATTACTGCTTAAAAAAGCGACCTCTCCCTAAACGAAATAAAGTCGCGATTATTGCCTGTATGAACAGGACTTTAAAGTGTCTTTTCGCCATGGCTCTATGGCCAACACCAAGTATGTTTACGCATACGCGGACTCGAAGTCCATTAAAAGTGAAAATTAGCTTACTCCCAATTGCATAATAGCTCTTTTCGCAATTTTTTTAAAGTAATATTTTGCGGTTGTTTTCTTGTACTTAAATTTTGATTCAGCACCTCTATTTATTCCATATAAACGGGTTTCATAATTCAAAATTCTCCGTCTAACTCATAGCAAAATACTCACGATGTTCGCAATTTCTAGTTGGTACTCAAATATTCCTGTGCATTTTATACACGGTCTTCGTTTTTTTTGAAGTTGAGCTGGTGAAAATGGGAAGTAACTAACCTAAAAATAAGCAAGTTTGGCATACATTTAACAAATTATTTTTAATAAGGGATCTTACTGTTTATCATGAATCATATTCAATAAAACCTCAACAAGCATCATAGGTATAGTTTGTATATCGACGACCGAGCGATTTGAAAAACTGTAACCAGGTAAAACAATAGTTTGAGTAAAGAAAGTTTTCAATTCTGCCTTAGGATTCATAGTGATAAGAAATGAATTTTTAGGCATATTGGAAGTTACTGATGATAAGAAATTAGTGAAGTTTTGCTTGCTTCCACTTATGGAGAAAAGGACGATTGTATCTTCATCTTTTAAAGTATTTGTTAAATGCGAAGCACTGATATAGTCATTTGCATACAAGGATATTATGCCCAGATCTTCCAGCCCAAGAAAAAGTCCCTTGGCAGGTAAGGCTGAAAAGTGTACTCCGACTATATAATTAGTGGTTGGACTCATCAGGGCAACTACTAAATTTTTTAATAGTTCTTGATCTAACTGTTCAAGCTGATTAATGGAATCAATATAATAATTAAAAAATTGTGAATTATTATAGTTCTTATCTGTACTTAGATGGCGCATTGTTCGTAAAGAGGAGATGAGTTCAAAACGAAAGTCCTTGTAACCCTTAAATCCCATGCTTTGACAAAAACGAAGTACAGCGGAAGTTGATGTTCCTGATCGATCTGCAAGCTTTGTAATTGTGAAGGTTTCAATATGATCCAAATTTTTAAGGATATAGTTGCTGACTGCTAATTCGGTTTTGGAAAAATCTGGTTGATGTTTTTTTATAGTTTCAATAATTTCCATAGAGTATTTTCCTTGTATAGAGTTTAACAATAGTCTAGAGCGTCTTGGCAAAATTGTCAAAAAATATAAAATCATATTGACAGCGCTTTCCTAGTATGATAGAATTCATTTGTTAACAAAATTGCCATTATATATTGACAAAACTATCAAAAGAATAGGATGGGTGATTATGGACTACAAAAAATTATCTTCTGACATTGTAAAAAATGTCGGAGGTGCGGAAAATATCCAAGTGGTTAACCATTGTATGACTAGGCTTAGATTTAAGTTAAAAGATGTTTCAAAAGCAGATAAGGAGGCACTTGAAAATCTTCCAGGTGTCTTAGGAGTCATATATGCAGGTGAGCAGTATATGGTGATACTTGGGCAACATTTACTTCCGACTTATGAAGCTCTGATTAAAGATTTGGGTATAAGTGGTGGGGAAACTATCAATGAAAATCTGGATGACTTATCTGGGAGTAAAGAAAAATTGACTTGGAAAACGGCAGGCAATAAATTTATTGGTTATATTTCTGCTTCAGTGACACCACTAATTCCGGGGTTGGTAGCTGGTGGAATGTTAAAAGTGGTGTTACTTTTAATTGTTACCTTTGTTGATACTGCATATACGAAGAGTAGTTCGTACATGTTACTCTCAGCTATTGCAGATGCCCCTTTTTATTTCATGCCGATTATTGTAGCATATGGTGCCGCTACAAAATTAGGTGGAACACCAGTCTATTCAATGATTGCCGCGGCAGCATTACTTCATGGAAACTATACTGCGTTAGTCACAGCTGGCAAGTCAATTGATTTATTTGGAATAAATGTTCCGTTGTTATCGTATGGAACGAGTTTGTTACCTGCATTGTTGCTTGCCTTTGTGGCCTATCACTTAGAACGTTTCTTTAACAAAATCGTTCCTGGTATTTTTAGATCGGTTTTTGTTGGAATGGGGACAATTTTAGTATCTGGGATATTAGGATATATTGCATTAGGACCGCTGGGTAATATTTTAGGTGAGGGCATTGCGAATTTCTTCATGTTTCTGAATGGAAGTATGGGCCCGCTTGCTGTAGGTACATTGGCTGCCTGCCTTCCATGGATGGTTATGGCTGGGATGCATACTGCTCTGGCACCTTTTATGGCGCAACTCTTAACCAATCCTGGATATGATACGATATTGAGACCTGCATTTATTTTGCATAATATGGCAGAAGGAGGATCCAGCTTAGGGGTTGCTGCGCGTATCAAGAATAAACAACTTAGAAGTGAGTATATTTCTATTGCAATTGGCTGTATTGTGGCAGGGGTTGCCGAGCCTGCAATTTACGGCGTCAATTTGAAATACAAAAGGCCAATGTATGGTGTTATGGCGGGAGGCTTTGTTGGGGGAGCAATAGCTAGCTTATTAGGGGCAAAAGTATATATTATGGGATACTCAAATATTTTAGCTCTTCCAATTTTCAAAGAAACTATTTTAGCAATTGTTATAGCTATTGTGGCAGCGATTATAACATCTTGTGCTGTAACTTTTATTTTGGGAATTGAGCAAAAAGAGAAACCAAGCGTAACGAAACCTGTTCAAAAGGTATATCAAGATGACGCAATTGTTGCAATTAGTGATGGAACTCTAATGGATTTGAAAAAAGTAAATGATGAAACTTTTGCTAACAAAATGTTGGGTGATGGTATTGCGCTAAAACTTGAAAATGATTTCATTTGTTCTCCAGCTAATGGAACTTTAACAACACTATTCCCAACAGGTCACGCTTTTGGGGTCCTAACAGAAGAAGGAGTTGAGCTTTTGGTCCACATTGGGATTGACACGGTGAATTTGAAGGGGGAGGGATTTGATGTTTTAGTCAAACAAGGAGATAGAGTTCGAGCGGGAGAACCAATCGTAAGAGTAGATCGTTCCAAGATTGAAAAAATGGGATATGATTTAACGACTATGCTTATTGTTACAAACGACAATGGTAAGACTATTCAATTAGCAAATCTTGGGCAGGTTAAAAACGGAACCATATTAAATTAATAAAAGGTATTGAATTGAAAGAGGAGAGAAAATGAAAAAATTAAATACTAAATTCCCTGAAGACTTTCTTTGGGGAGGAGCAACTGCTGATTTCCAATATGAAGGTGGATTTAACGAAGGTGGACGTGGTATTTTGTCACACGATTATGAGACAGCAGGCTCAAATGAGACCCCCCGGCATCATACTTTAAGAAATAAGGATGGAAAACTAATAACACCGAATAGTTCTTTCATATTGGCTGAAGATGTTTCAAATGATGTTGAACCTGTCTTCTTAGAGAATGAATACTATCCAAGCCATCAAGCGGTAGACTTTTATCATCGTTACAAAGAAGATATTAAGCTCATGGCTGGTGTGGGTTTTAACATATTTCGCTTCTCTGTTTGCTGGAGCCGAATTTTCCCAACAGGTGAAGAAACAGAGCCGAATGAAGAAGGACTACAATTCTATGATGATGTAATTAGTGAAATGGCAAAATATAACATGGAACCACTTATTACAATTTGCCATGATGAGCTTCCAATGAACTTGGTTTTAAAATATAACGGATGGACTTCCAGAAAGGTTATAGATGCTTACGTTAAATATGCTGAAGTCCTATTCAAAAGATATGGCAAGCGTTGTAGATATTGGTTAACTTTTAACGAAATAAATGCAGTTCGAGGATTCGGCCCAACTGGAGTAAGAAAGGCAAGTGGAAAAGACCGTTATCAAGCTGCACATAATATGTTTGTGGCCTCAGCAAAAGCGGTTAAGCTAGCTCATCGGATTTCTTCAGACAGTCAAGTGGGAGCGATGTACGCAATGAGTGAACAATATCCAGCAACATGCAAACCAGAAGATATCTTTCATCATATGCAGGCTAGACGCGAGAACTGGTATTTTGTAGATATTATGGGGAGAGGATATTATCCAAGTTATGCCCAGAACTTGTGGCAACGACATGGATTTGATCGGCTAGATATTACACTGGAGGATACACAAATACTAAAAGAGGGACAGCTTGACTACATTGCTTTTAGCTATTACCGATCTAATATTACAAAAGCTGGTGATGCATGGCGCAATGTTGGGGGTGATACTAACCCTTATTTGGAAGTTACTCCATGGGGATGGCCGATTGATCCATTAGGTTTAAGATATTGTATGAACGAGATATACGATCGAATTCAAAAACCAGTATTTATTGTTGAAAATGGAATGGGTGCGGTTGATGAACCAGATGAAAATGGTTATGTAGCTGATGATTATCGAATTGATTTTCTAAAAAAGCATCTTACAGCTATGGCAGACGCAATCAACATTGATAAAGTTCCCTGTTTAGGATATACAATGTGGGGACCAATTGATTTAGTCTCATTATCAACTGGAGAAATGAAAAAAAGATATGGATTTGTCTATGTTGATATGGATGACCGTGGTAAGGGTTCTTTAGATCGAACTCCTAAGAAATCTTATACATGGATGAAGAATGTTATCGCTACAAATGGAGAAGTGTTAATAGACTAGCAAACGAACTAATATTGAGAGTTAGATGACAGATTTAACATGGTAAGTAAAGGATTCTTTAAGATTAAGCAAAGCTCAAGCAGATAAGGTTCAGTTCTCCTATGAGGCTGATTCTTATTTGTTTGAGCTTTTGCGTTATTATTTTGCACCATGCCGTGCAAAAATAAAATTTATCCTTTGATGAAAGCGCATTATTATATAGATGTAGAAAAAATTAAATCAAGGGAGAGGTTATTATGAGCTTAAAAGTCTTATTGATTTGTGGATCAGGAGCATCATCAGGATTTATGGCAGCAAACATGCGTAAGGCAGCAAAAAAAGAGAATTTGGATTATATTATCAAGGCTCGCAGTGAGGCGGAACTTTCCGACTATTCTAGTGATATTGATGTGTTGTTAGTTGGACCGCATTTGAAAGCAGAGTTTGATGCGTTGAAAGAACAAGTTCCCTCCAACGTGACAACAATTCTTATGAGAGCGGATTATTATTCAATATTAGACGGAGCTGCTGCAATCAACCACATTAAATCTGAAATTGAATAAAACCTATTGCTAAGAAGGAGGTCAATGGTATGAATAAGTTTATGAGTGTACTGAACAATGATTTTGCACCAAAAGCCCAGAAGATTGCCAGTAATGGATGGATAGTTACCATTAAAAATTCCATTTTGCAGGTTCTACCATTTATTTTTGTTGGCTCACTGATTACGTTACTTGATATCCCACAGAATTTTTGGAAGTGGTGGCCTGATTTATCACCAATCAGCAGTTTTACATTTGGATTAGCATCGATTTTTATTTCATTTTTGTTTCCATTTAATTTTATGGAATACCGAAAGTTAAATAAACAAAGAATTATTGCTGGTTTATCATCAGTTGCCTTGTTCTTGATGTTGGCTAATCCAACATGGAATGAATCTGGTTCTGTGATTTCTTACAAGTTTTCAGAATTAGGCGCCGGTGGGATGTTTGTTGCATTAGTCGTTGGAATTTTTGTTGCCTTGATTATGGAGCTTTTCGGTAAATTTAGTTTCTTTAGTGAGGATACCGCACTACCAGACTTTGTTACTTCTTGGTTTGATTCTATGCTACCAATTATTATAGTAATTGGAACTGGGTGGATCTTATCATATATTTTGAATTTTGATTTATATCAAGTTGTTATTGCTATTTTTTCACCGTTATCGCATTCACTAGACACTTGGTGGGGATTTTCACTCTTTTTGTTTTTTGAATGTTTTATTTACTCAATGGGGATTTCAGGCTGGGTTTTAGCTGCAATCAGTCAGCCAATCATGTTGGCTGGAATTGCAGCTAATGTTCAAGAATATGCACATGGGGAAGCTTTGACGCATATTTTTACTAGTGAACTGATTTATAGCTTTCCATGGATTGGCGGAGTAGGTTGTACATTGCCATTAGTATTGATGATGATGTTTTGGACAAAGTCAAATCGCTTGAAGGTTCTTGGAAGAGCATGTATCTTGCCATCACTTTTTAACATCAATGAGCCTGTCGTATTTGGAACAATTGTCTGGAACCCATATTTGATGTTGCCGCTATGGATTAATGGCTTTATTTTGCCATTAATTACAGCAGTATGGTTTAAAGCTGGTTGGTCAGTAATACCGCACGCATTAATGCAGATGTGGTACATCCCATATCCATTTTTGACCTGGATTGTCAGTCCTTCAATCAGTGCGATTGTTTTGATGCTGATTCTTTTCTTTATCGGCGGAATGATCTATTATCCATTTTTAAAAGTTTATGATGGTCAGCTGATTAAAGAAGAGCAAGAAAAATAGCAATGTCAGTTAGTTATTGAGTTGCAGTACAAGGAGAGGAAGATAACGTATGAATAATGAAGAAACATCTAATAAAGCAGTTAAATCTACAATGGAGATTATCATCAATGCGGGTGATGCTCGAGATTTTATTTCTAAAGCATTAGATCAGGTTGCGGATAGTAATTATGTAGCAGCAAAGGACCTGATGGAACAAGCTAATCAAAAACTGGTCATTGCACATCGAATTCAAACTAGAGAGCTACAAAAAGAAGCAGAGGGTAGTACGGTTGAATACTCAGTTTTATTTACCCATGCACAAGATACGATCATGACAATCATGAGTGAATATAATTTGACCAAAAAATTGATCAATATTTTTGAAAAGAAAGAGCAATAAAAAAAGAGGAGCTATATATTATGAGAAAAAATGAATATCCGTTTTTTCCTCCTGATTTTTTATGGGGAGGGGCCCAGGCCGCTAGCCAGGCAGATGGAGCATATCAAGCAAATGGAAAGGGATTAAATTCCTCAGATGTTCAGCCATTTCTTAAGGGATTGACAAATATAGAGATTCAACAGCTTGAAAAAGAGGGAATGACACTTGATGCAGTCAAAAATGCGGTGACAGATACAAGACACTATTATCCTAAACGATACGGAATTGATTTTTATCATACCTACGAGAGGGATATTGATTTGTTAGCCGAAATGGGATTCAAATCTTTTCGCACGTCCCTAGACTGGGCACGTATTTTTCCAAATGGTGATGATGAACAACCAAACGAGAAAGCTTTAAAGCATTATGAAAAAATGATTGATTATTTGCTTGCTAAAAAAATCGAACCGATTATTACGATGAACCACTATGAGACGCCATTGAACATTACTCTTAAATATGGAGGCTGGCCGAATAAAAAAGTTATCGCAATGTTTGTCAAATTTGGAAAAACATTGTTGGATTGGTTTGGTGGCAAGGTTAAATATTGGATTGTAGTCAATCAAATCAATATGGTGCAGATTGAACCATGGCTATCAGTCGGAGTGACATCAGACCAATATGATAACATGGAGCAGGCATTGTATCAGGCAACCCACAATCAAATGGTAGCTGCAGCAAAAATCAAAGAATATGCTCGAACACTACAGAATTCGAATCTTAATATTGGAACCATGGTCGCGGATGGAACAGTTTATCCCGCATCAAGTAAACCAGATGACGTGATTTTAGCAATGCAGCAAAATAGAATGCAATATTTGTTCACAGATGTTCAGTTTAAAGGTGCATACCCGCAATTTGCGTGCAATTACTTTGCAGATCATCAGATTAAATTAGCAATTACCGCAGATGAAATGAAAGTAATTTGTGATAATCATATGGATTTTCTAGGGATTTCCTATTATTATTCTAAGATGGTTGATTCTACTAAAAATAAGTATGAGGTCAATGACACCTCAAGTAATCCAAATTTAGATGCGAATCCATGGGGATGGGCAATTGATCCGCAGGGATTGTATAACACACTATCCCAGTATGCGGACCGGTACAATGTGCCAATCATTATCGCCGAAAACGGAATCGGAATGTATGATAAGTTAGAAGCGAATCAAGTTGTCCATGATGATTATCGTGTGAATTATTTGGGGGAACATATTGAACAGGTTGGTCGTGCACTACATGATGGAGCAGATATCATTGCATATTGCGCTTGGGGTCCAATTGACCTAGTTTCATGTTCGTCACAGCAGATGTCAAAACGCTATGGTTTTGTCTATGTTAACTTAGATGATAATGGGCAAAGAAACGGGAATCGTTATAAAAAAGATAGCTTTTATTGGTATCAAAAAGTTATTTTGTCCAATGGAAAACAGATTTGATGAAAAAACATGTCAATTTTCCTAGGGCGGTATAAGGTTGGCAAAGTTAGATGGAGAATGTTGGCTTATGGAACACGTTTATTCGTAACAAACAGGGGGGAGTCAAAATGAGCGAGAAAAAGAAACTCATGTTAGATTATTTGGTCGATAATTCTGGTTGGCATAGTGTCGCTGAACTTGCCATATACTTGGATATCTCTCCTCGAACCGTCAAAAACTATTATAAATCTTTGTCCAATAACAGTTACCTTAGAACATCTAAATTAGGATATAGGTATCAAAAATATACTAATAATGACGATTTACAAAATAAAACTACCTTTCCTAATAATGAAAATGAGCGAATATTTTTATTGTTGAATAAGCTGTTAAACAACACGCAGAGGTTAAATATCTATGACTTAGCTGCAGAATTTTTTGTTAGTGAATCAACGTTAAAGAACGTAGTGCATGCTGCAATCAATTATACGCAGAAATTTCATATTACAATTAAAACAAATGGTGATTTTTTTAGTATAAAAGGTAAGGAAAGCGATAAAAGACATATGCTGTCTGACATGCTGTACAAGGAAAGCGAAGGAAACTTTATTAATCAAATGACACTTAATGAGAATTTTCCGACGATTAATATTGATCAATTATTTGTAATCACAAAAAATTGTGCGACAAGTAGCAATGTTTATTTGAATACTTTTGACTTGAGCAATATTATTTTGCATATTGCTATTGCGATTCAGCGAGTCGCGGATGGTTATGATCTTCAAGAAAATGATGTTTCTAGGTTAAAGGTGCAGAATAGCCAGTTTGCTGATAATTTGTTAAAAAGTATTGAAAACTCCCACATACACAGGGTATTTCAAATAGATGATTTGAAGCAATTGGGTCTGATCATTGATGGTTCAGTTTCTCGCTGGAGTTCTGATATTCTTAATAATTTACCAGAAGAATCTTTGCTTTTGATCGAATCAATTTTAGCGTATATTAAGAAAATATATCGAATTGATTTAAAAAATTCAGGTTATATCAACCAATTCACCATTCACGTTAGTCGCTTGATTCAGCGTTTGCAGAATGAGCAGATTATTCATAACCCGATCGCATCTTCAATCAAGGTACAAAGCCCAACTATTTACGAATGTGCGGTTTTGATTTCTCATAAAATATCTGACTACGTTGGGGTGGATGTTCCGGAAAATGAAATTGCATATATTGCAATGCATATTGGTAATGCAATTGCTGAGCAGATTGAAGACAAACGACAAAGTAAGGTGATAATTGTTGCACCAGATTATCAGGGGGATTTGTTAGCAATTGCTAATCGCATTGAGCATAATTTTAGTGGGGAAGTGGAAATTATAGATGTTGTTACGAGTGAAGAGGATATTGGTGATGTTGACATTATTATTGCTATCAATAAAAAAATCCAAACCAAAGTTCCAATTGTCTATATTTCACCTTTTTTGACTGCCAAAGATATTATTGCAATTAGAGATAAAATCCAAGAAACTACGGAACTGAAGGAAAGACTGAGCTTTAATGATCAACTATTTAATTTTTTTGATGCAAAATTCTTTTTAATAGACTCAACTATGCATTCCAAGGAAGAAGTAATTAACTATATTACGACTAAATTTTATCAGGGAGGGGTTACTAAAGCAGATTACCGCGCTAATCTGCTCCAAAGAGAAAGCATGTCTTCAACCGCATTTGGTAAGATTGCAATTCCACATTCACTGAGAATGGAGTCTAATGAGACGAAGGGATTTGTGTATATTAACCAAAAGGGAATCAGCTGGGATCAAGACAAAGTTTATCTGGTAATTGCATTAGCCGTACGGGAGAACGATTCTAAAATATTCAGGAACATATTTGATAAGTTTTCAGATATTATGACAGAAGAAAAAAAGGTTACCACTATTGTTTTGAGCAAGGGCTATAGTGACTTTTTAGATAACTTGAAATTAATGGAATGATTAAAAATATAAATTATCCGTATATTTTTCTTATTATTGGTAGATGAAATGGAGCTGGGTCAAAAGTTAAATTTTGATTCAGTTTCTCTATTTATTCCGTATAAAC